>DATCDL010000574.1:0-3151 GCA_036510715.1 Acidobacteriaceae bacterium | reverse complement strand
GTGCCGTCCCCCTGATTGTTGACCGTGCGCATGACCGGAACATACGGCGTAATGCCGACTGCTTCGCAGTGTGCGACTTGCTCGCCGATGGAGTAGCCGGCATCCGCTACGACGTTGAAAGTCTCCAGTTCAAGTGCATGTCTTGCAGCCTCGGCCATTGGCTTCAGACTCCGGATACCGTCCCTACAGGCGGGGCCAATTCATTTCGGCGCTTCCAAAAATAGAAAGCCATCAGGATTGAGATAACCACAAGCCCAACGCCAAATTCACCTGCTATATATCTTGTCTTGCTCTTGTCTACCGTCAGCGGGTCAAAAAACTGCTGGAAGAATGTATTGTAAGCCGCATGCAGAACGACGCCAGGCCAGATGCTCCCCGACTTGAGCCTCATCCAGGTCCATAAAAAGCTAATCGCCGGCAACAATAACGTAAACAGTGGCAAGTAGTACCAAACCGGCGTGCCGCCACTGTAGCCATCTGCCAAAAGAAAAATTGGATAGTGCCACACGGCCCAAATGAGTCCCGAAATGATGGCAGTCGCAGCAAAGCTGTGGCGTTTGGCAAGCTCCGGTACAAGAAATCCTCGCCAGCCAATTTCCTCCCCAAGTACAGTAGCGCAATCCCGAACGACCGTGATCGTCGCAGTAAAGACGAAGTACAGGGCAAGGTTTGCCCAGGGCTTCATCGGTCCAAGCCCAAATTGACTGGAAAGACGGTCGTAAAACTGCCTGTTGTAAAACCCACCGAGTCCAGTCAGCCAGACAAGCGCGTAGATCGCCGTTGCATAGGCTAGAGGGATCAGGTAGCAGGCGATCTCGTAACGCGTTTTGCCCCACTTCCAGCCAAGAGTTGACAGGTCGCGGCCAAGGTATTTGCAACTCAGCAGCGCCGCGACACCTGGGCACCACATCAGGCACCCAATGTATGCGCCCCAGCCCCCGCCCACTTGGCCCGACTTGGCGATGAGGAAGTAGAAAACCGAACTGAGGGCGAAAGTGAAAAGCAGATAGGCGGCCACGCCCCGGCTCTGATTCGGACGCATTCTCTTCCTCCACCAAGCCAAATCGCCTGGGCTCTGGTGGAACCGATTCTACGGCAAGTAGTGTCCCATACGTTGCCTCGATTTATCCAGTGGAGCCGTTTTCTTCGATGGATTCGCAACCTGGCCGGCTTCAGGACGCCTGCGTAAAGGCTTATTCAGGCCCCTCCGGCCTTTTCAACTCTCGAACGAGATGATCCAGATTCCTTAGCGTACATAAAATTCCCTTTCTTGAGGTCCCCCCTTAATGGACTCGACATATTCTTTGCACTCTCGTTCTGCCTCAATTAGAGACGAAGCTAAGCTACGAAGCATCATGCCAAAGTAGCTAAAGAGAATGCTGTCGCTATCTTTCAAGAATTGTGGGGCAGTCCCGAAGGACAGGTAGTTAGCTCTCCGGTAAAGATCAAAGAGAGAGCGTGGGAGTGCACCCTCATCCCTAGCTTTGGTCCAGCTTTCCTCCGGGGCGGTCCTTCGAATGGGAGCCATCGCAACTGCAGTGGCGTTCAACTCACAATCTTGGAGCTTCATGTTCGGTCGCCTCGGGAAACTTGTGGACGGACGGGAAGTTTAATGGACCGCGCGGCGATAGCTAACTGACGTATTTGAGGTGAACCTCCTGTCCGTCCCCGAGTTTCCCAGGTTCATGGAATCGGGCTTATCCCCCCGTACTCGTCGAGGCCGGAAAGGTCGAGGTTCATGGGAGCACCTCGTTTTCCTCCGAGCTAGCGGCGAACTATCTGCAATGTTCCTGTTCGAAATCGTAAGGACTGGTAGAAAATCGACATATAAGCCCTGAGGGCAGTGGAGTCTGGAATATAGAGCGTCTGCCGAGTTTGCCGGCACTAGATGGGACGATGGCGACTTTTTATAGTTTGCATGGTTGATGAAAGAACAGCAGGGGGCAGGTTGAGAAGACGCATTTCGCTGGGCTTACTGCTAGTGGTTGCAGTTGCGGTCGTCTGGGTGTGGATCGCTTTCGCAAACCGCGCAAAGAGGCAGGCTGGCAGACCGATTACTGATTTGGAAGTGACGATGCCGCTCAATCAAGCGGGCGGTGGTCCGGTTCCCGCTGAGGCGTACGAGGTTTATTCCGCACTTTACCAAGCTCCAATGAACGAACCGCTGGCATTTTCTGGGAGTCATTCACGGATATTCCGCAAGTAAATGGCAACTGCCTAAGGCCTGCGACGCCGCAGGAGCAAGAGATGACCGATGCTTTCGTCGCAGCCAATCAGCACAGCCATCTTTGGGAGGAGAAACTCTCTATCGCCCAAGGTTATCGGCTGCTGCCGAGGAACGAGGTTGCTCAAGCACAGATGTGTCTGGCGACTCACAATCGCGACGGTACAGCGTGCGAACACTATAAGCAGCTAAGGTATGTGCGGCTTTTGGGAGTTCCAGGATTCGATCACACCCACACGCGGGCCCTGGTATCTGTGATCAAGAGCTGCGGCCACGTTTGCGGCAGCGGCGGAATCTTTGCGGTCGAGAAAACCGCTGGCGGATGGCAGCGATCCGAAACAACCGATTTCACTCGCGACTGCAGCTGGCTATATTAAACAAAATTCAACCTGTCACCGTATTAGACCCCGAAGAGCTTCGCTTCAGAGCCGCGCGAAGAGTGGTCTGAGCCTGTCGATGAGTGCATCGGCCTTAAGTCTTTATCTGAAAGGGGGAACATCTGCCTGCTGAAGAGCTAGGCTTCTCGGCGGCGAATAAGAACGGTGCCTGCTATAAGCAACAGCGCCGACATCAGTGAGCAGATGCCAAGGCCGCCCAATGGTATCGTGCCATGCAAGAGCTGAGTGTGCGGGTCAATAGAATCTGCGGCGCTCATCACGTCGAAGACGTTCCAACCAGGCAAGATGTGGGCCTTGTAGCTAAAAAACACAGTCGTGATGGCGCAAAGTCCAACGACGGGTGTTGTAAACTCCGCCTCGAAGATCTCAGAAAGCAACAGACCAAGCGCAAGGATGGTTAGGCCGCCAGAACTCATGAGAGCGCCAAACGCGAAAGCCTGATCAAGCGGATATACTTCGCCGACAAATCGAGAAACAAACGGAATCAACAATGCAGCGCCGACTCCGAGCGCGATCGATTGTGCCCATG
>DATCDL010000573.1:0-5175 GCA_036510715.1 Acidobacteriaceae bacterium | reverse complement strand
CGAGTGCGGTGGCTGACCGTTTCCAGAACCACGTAATGCCTTTCTTCAGCCGGCACCTTTGTTTTGAGGCAAGTTGCCGCTGATTGCAATTCGACGGCATACAAGAAAAACTTATAGGGATAGGGAGAAGAGATGAATTATTCCGGACGATTGATGTTGGTGGCTCGCATTGCGTGCCTGAGTTTCATGACCTGTGCAGCCGGTGCGCAGGACAATTCCAACTTGCCCTACATGAATCCCAAACTCACGTCTGAAGAGCGCGCTGCGGATCTCGTCCATCGCATGACGCTTGAGGAAAAAGCTTCGCAGCTGGTTAATCAGGCCCGGGCGATTCCGCGCCTCGGGGTTCCAGCATACGACTGGTGGAGCGAAGCTCTGCATGGCGTGATCGCGAACGGAACCACAGAGTTCCCCGAGCCGATCGGTCTCGCGGCGACATTCGATACTCCCCGCATCCACGAGATGGCGACTGCTATTGGGATCGAGGGCCGCATCAAACACGCCCAGGATGTCCGGGCGGGCCACTCAAACATCTTTGAAGGTCTTGACTTCTGGGCTCCTAACGTCAATATCTTTCGCGATCCGCGCTGGGGTCGCGGCCAGGAGACCTATGGAGAAGATCCGTTTCTCAGTGGCCGCATGGCCGTTGCTTTCGTCACCGGAATGCAAGGCGACGATCCTCATTATTATCGCGTGATCTCTACGCCCAAACACTTTGCAGTACACAGCGGGCCTGAGCCAACGCGGCATTTCACTGACGTGGACGTCAGCAAGCACGACGAGGAAGACACCTACACGCCCGCATTTCGAGCGGCAGTCGTTGAAGGCCACGCAGGGTCTGTGATGTGTGCATACAACGGCATTAACGGCGAGCCCGCCTGCGCTAACCAGTTTCTGCTACAACACACGCTTCGCGGCGCGTGGCAGTTCCAGGGATACGTCGTTTCTGACTGCGGCGCTGTCCGGGATATCTTTGAGGGCCACCGTTTTCGTCCAACTCAGCCCCAGGCGTCGGCCATTTCGTTGCAGCGCGGCATGGACAACGAATGCATCGACTTCTTCACGAAGGTAAAAGACAATCACGACTACAAGCCCTACATCGAAGCTGTGCAGCAGGGATATCTGCCTGAGAGCGCGATCGACACTGCGCTCATTCGCCTGTTCACTGCCCGAGTGCGACTCGGAATGTTCGATCCGCCGGATATGGTTCCGTACTCGAAGATTGACGAAAAGGAACTCGACAGCGCCGCTCATCGTGAACTCGCTCGCCGCATCGCGAATGAATCTATGGTGCTGCTGAAGAACGACGGCACATTGCCTCTCAAATCAGTCAAGCGCGTCGCTGTGATCGGGCCGCTGGCCGACCAGACCACCGTTCTGCTTGGAAACTACAATGGCACACCCACGCACACCGTAAGCGTGTTGGAAGGAATGAAGACTGAGTTCCCGGATGCCAAGATCACATACGTCGCTGGAACTCAGTTCCTATCCAATCAAGGGAATCGGGTGCCTGCGTCCGCGCTCAGCACTTCTGACGGAAAACCGGGCCTCAAAGCCGAGTACAGTTCCGGTCTCAGCCTTGATGCGACGCCTGCGGCGCTAACCTCGCGTGTTGAGCCCACTGTGGACTTGACCGAGAGCAACCTGCCTCAAGAGGCCAAAGGAAGTCACAGTTTATCTGTACAGTGGACAGGTCTCCTTACCGTTGCAGAAACTGGCGACTATCTCGTCGGCATGAAAGCCGACGGCTTCTCACGTGTCACGATCGGGGACAAGACGATTATGCAGATGTATAGCGCCGGATCGGGCGTCGGACGGGTTCATCTCGACAAAGGACACCCAGTGAAGCTCGACGTCACATACGGTCACACGGGAGACAGTAAGGTCGAAGCGCAGCTCATGTGGGCGCCGGTGAACAATGCGCCCGACCCTGCGGCCATCACCGCCGCGAAAAGCGCGGACGTTGTCATAGCTGTGGTCGGGATCACCAGCCACCTTGAAGGCGAGGAGATGCCAATCGAGGAGCCCGGTTTCTCAGGCGGAGATCGGACCAACCTGGATATGCCCAAAGAGGAGGAAGATCTGGTGCAAGCTGTTGCCGCGACTGGCAAGCCTCTGGTAATTGTTCTGATGAACGGTAGCGCACTGGGCGTGAACTGGGAAAAGGCACACGCCAATGCAATCCTCGAAGCGTGGTATTCCGGCGAAGAAGGCGGGGCCGCGGTCGCCGAAACTCTGAGCGGTAAGAATAATCCCGCAGGACGACTTCCGGTCACGTTCTATAAAGATGTCCACCAGTTGCCCCACTTTGAGGACTATTCAATGAAGGGTCGCACCTACCGCTACTTTGAAGGCGAACCGCTCTGGCCGTTTGGATACGGACTCAGCTACACGAGCTTCAGGTACAGCGATCTAAGTTTGCCGAACGCACCAATCAATGCCGGCGACCCATTGGACGCATCTGTGACGGTGACAAATACCGGTAAAGATGCCGGAGATGAAGTCGTACAACTTTATCTGAAGTTTCCTGATACTCCGGGCGCGCCGATTCGTGCCTTACGCGGATTTCAGCGTGTCCACCTTGAACCGGGCACGACTCAAAAAGTTGAATTTCACTTGAACCCGCGAGACCTGAGTATGGTGACCGATATCGGAGACATCATCGTGGCGCAAGGCAAGTACAGTGTCTCAGTCGGCGGCGGACAGCCCGCCACTGGTGCTCCGTCGGTCAGTGGAAACTTCGAAATCATAAGCCAAATAACGTTGCCGGAATAATGTGGACTTCGCGATTAACTTGTCAGAGCATCTCCGACCGAGCAACTTCTGCGGACGAAAGATAATGACCCGGAAACTAATCTCGTTCATTGTTCTCGTCTTCCTATTCCCAAGCGGCGCGCTTCTCGCACAAAGCGTAGATCAACATTCCGATTGGCCCGGTAAGGGGCAGCTATTTGTGGGCACCTGCTATCAGCCCGTGGATCGTTCAACCGAACAAATCCGCCAGGATATTGTTCTGATGAAACAGGCGGGATTCAACCTGGTCCGCATGGGAGACCTCTCCTGGGACGCCTTCGAACCATCCGAAGGACAGTTCCAATTTGCATGGTTCGACGACATACTTCAGCAAATGAATCAGGCCGGAATCAAGGTGATTCTCGATATTGCCGGATCGCCGGCGCCAATTTGGCTCCATCACAAATATCCCTCGGTCAACATGGTTAACGAACAAGGCGCCACCGTGTACCCGGCGCAACGCTACATGGATGATATTACTGATCCCGCTTACCGCGAGCACTTGGTTCGCTTTGCCGATGAGTTGACACGCCATTACGCCCACAATCCTGCATTGGCCGCCATTGGTTACAACAATGAGATCGGCGACGGCGTGATGTCATATTCCGAAGGAGACCGCCAGAGATTCATCGAGTGGTTGAAGGCCAAGTATGGAACGATTGAAAATTTGAACAAGGCGTGGGCAACGCAGCGCTGGTCCCGTCACCTTAATTCATTTGACGAAGTACAGCTGCCCTATGCCGACGGTCCTTCTCCGCCAGAGCGATATCTTGATCTGCGGCGCTTCTGGTCGGACGTGACGATTTCGGTTCTTGAAGGCCTAGAGAGAGTACGCGAACGCAACCTTCCCGATCTCCCAGCAGTTTCGAACCTTTGGGATACTGCTGGACGCAGAGGTTTCGATTACCTGAGCTCATATAGAAAATATGTGAGTTACGGAGCCGAGGGGTTTTATCCGGCAAACCCGCTCGATGTCTCGTTCGGAGCATTGGTCGAAAAGGGCGACCTTACTGCTCCGCTGTGGTTCAACGAATTCACAACCGGCGGTGGAGGAGTTTATGGCGGCCCCAAGGGGATCATTCGCATGTGGGCGTATCTCGCCCTGATGGACTATGGGCAGACGTTTCTCGCGTGGACCTTCAATACTCACCGAGGCGGCGAAGAGCAAGCGTTATTCGGATTGCTCGACCACGACGGTACTCCATCCTGGAAATATCGGGAGTTCAAGCAGATTGCGAGTGAGTTTTCCAAGCTGCAGCACTTGGGCTTCCCTCGTTATCACAAACCCGAGGTCGCGATCGCGTACTCATTCGAAAGCAATATGGCCTCGCACCCACCCGGCCCAAGCAATACAGTCCGGAGCTATTTCAGTACCTCTTACCGGGATCAAGTCGAGAGCGCATTCCAGCCTTTTTTTGAAGACAACATCGATGTCGCGCTGATCAACATTGGACACGCTAATCTCGAGACCTACAAACTGGTGGTTGTGCCCGCGGATTACGTGATGGATACCAGAAGCGCGGAGGCTATCCGTAATTACGTTCGCAACGGTGGAACGGTGATCATGACTGCTTTCTCGGCGAAGGTGGACGAGAACAGCCAGTGGTTTGACACACCGCTTCCGGGGCGGTTGAGCGATGTTTTCGGGATTCGCACTTCCGAGTTTTATCGCCCTGATACGTCTCCTGAAATAAGCCTGAACGGCAAGACTGTGCAAGCGAGCATCAATTTCTATGAAGTGCTCGAACCCCGCACCGCAAAATCAATGGCGTTGTTCACCAACACGTCAGAGAACTCACCGGCAATCACGGTCAATGATTACGGGAATGGACACGCAATTTATGTCGCTGTCCCCGCGCAGATGTCTGTGCTCGCTTCTCTCGTACGCAGCATGTACGCAGACCTCGGCATCGAGAAGGGTCCAGAAACTCCTACGGGAGTTTACGCACGGGTGGTGGAAGGACGCACGCTTTATGTGAATACCACGGGCGAAGAGAAGGCTATCCCGATTCGCGGCAGCAAGCGCGGCATCATCAGCGGTATAGCGTATGAAGGTGCGATACGATTGAAGCCACACGATGCAGATCTAGTGGAGTTAGAAAAATAAGAGTCTGACTCTTATTGGTTGTACCCCGAAGAGGAAAGAGGCAAGATGCGCTCCCAATTCCTGAGAAATATGCTTCTGGTATTCGTGTCGGCTGGTTGCGCGTGGGCGCAGAAATCAGATTCATGCTCCACCCTCATGAATTTCAAAACTCCAAATCTTGAAATCACAAAATCGACAGCCATAGCGGCGGGAACGACCGAGCCAAATCCGTGGGGTCCGGATCATAGCGCACCGCTACCTGCATATTGCCGGGTGGAGGGCGTGATCAACCGCCG
>DATCDL010000572.1:0-5061 GCA_036510715.1 Acidobacteriaceae bacterium | reverse complement strand
CTGGAGTGCCCGGCGTTTTTTGTACCAGTTGAGAAGAGATAAAACTGGAACAAGAGGAGCTGCGAATGAGAAGAGGGACGAAGCATACGGCGGAGCAGATCGTGAATCTGCTGCGGCAGGTTGAAGTTGGTGTAGCGAACGGGAAGACGTTACCGCAAGCTTGCAAGGAAGCGGAGATCGTCGAGCAGACGTACTACCGTTGGCGCAAGGAGTACGGTGGATTGAAGGTGGACCAAGCTCGGCGGCTGAAAGAGCTTGAGCAGGAGAACACGAAGCTGAAGCGGTTGGTCTCCGAGTTGAGTCTGGAGAAGCTGGTGTTGAAGGACATCGCCTCGGGAAAATTCTAAGCCCTGAACGACGGCGCTGTGCGGTGATCTATGCGCGGGATGCGCATGGGATGAGCGAGCGGCAAGCGTGCCATGTGGTCGAACAGCCACGCGGCACGCAGCGCTACCGGCCGACCCAGCAGGACGACGAAGACACGCTTACTCAGGCCATCGTCACGTTGGCCAGTCAGTATGGCCGTTATGGATACCGCCGGATCACGGCGCTGCTCAAGCGGACAGGCTGGCAGGTCGGCAAGGACCGGGTAGAGCGGATCTGGCGTCGTGAGGGGCTGAAGGTTCCACAAAAGCAGAAGCCAAGAGGGCGGTTGTGGCTCAACGACGGGTCATGCATGCGGCTGCGGCCGGAGCACCCTAACCATGTCTGGAGCTACGACTTCGTGAGCGCGAAGACTCATGATGGGAGAACGGTGAGGATGTTGAACTTGATCGATGAGCATACCAGGGAGAGCTTGCTGGTACGTCCGGAGCGACGATGGAGCAGTGCAAAGGTGATCGAGTCTCTGGCTGATGTCATGGTGATGAAGGGCGTTCCGGAACACATCCGTTCCGACAATGGCCCTGAGTTCGTAGCCAAAGATCTTCGGAAGTGGCTGGCGGATACCGGTGCAAAGACGCTCTATATCGAACCCGGGAGTCCCTGGGAGAACGGCTACTGCGAGAGCTTCAACTCGAAGCTCAGAGACGAGTTCCTCAACGGAGAGATCTTCTACTCACTCAAGGAAGTGCAGGTGCTGGCCGAACGCTGGCGGGTTCACTACAACACGATCAGGCCGCACTCGTCGCTGGGCTATCGCTCCCCGGCGCCAGAGGCCTGGGCGACTGAAACCAATCTCATGGGGCGTGGAGAGCCGGGAATCGCTACGCGCTTCCCAACTCTCCACGCCCCATCCGGCAGCTATCCCGGTACATCAAAAGCCGCGCTACACTAACAATTCAACTGGTACAAAAGATCGGGCAGGCCACTCCGTCGTAAGTCAACGCGGCGCTCCGCGTGAGGATGCTTTGATTGTGCTCGTTCGAAGAAAAAAGGGAAGAGTCGGTTTGCTCACGAACGAGACCGGTTGAGCCCGCCGGTGTTTTCGGAAGCCACGGAGCGTTGTGACGCATCTCCGCACCGTGTCAATTCATGCAAAATCACCGAGTCACTCATCGAACCTCGGGGAAGCTCGACTCTCATACCTGGGTCCCTAATGAGCACACTCGTGAAATCGCGAAGTGCCTCGAAAGTGGTCTATTCTGTTCGCGAGGTTCTGGAGCTGATCGCCATGCCGCCACGGTCGCGCGGACGTGACACTCGAGCTTTCCGACAACACCCACGTTAAGGTAAGTTCTAGGGAGACCCCGACATGTTACGTTTTCGATATCGATGGGTTTCCACATCGTTGATCCGGCCGGCCACCGCGTCGCCGGCGGCCCTTCAGGGGGCAGACGCTCTGTGAATAAGATCAAGCCCTCCTTGTTCAAACCTGTTGAGATCCTCTTTAGTAAGGCGACCGTCTCCGCCAACTAAGCGACGCAACAAGGAGTGGCCGGCGGCAATGCTGCCGCCCATTTCGTATTCCGATCGAACGACCGATTGAGTCGGTGAACGTCATTTATGTAAGTACAAACGCCAATATAGTAACCACAAGATGCGCTATAATGAGACAAGAGGCGACTAATTGTCTATCTCTTTACAATCTCCGCGCGAGGTACAGCACGACATTGCGGGTAGGTTCAAATCCCGCCGTCTGGCCATGAACATTACACAGAGAGAACTGTCCGCACGATCCGGTGTTTCGTGGAGTTCGCTAAAACGGTTTGAGCGTGACGGACTGATTGCGCTGGATTCACTTCTAAGCATAGCGCTCGTCCTGAATTGTCTTTCCGACTTCGACAAGCTGGCAGCGGATAACCCAGGCCTTCGAGTTGGGCAATCACTCGACAGTATTCTCGCTACGCCGGCACCGCGACGCAGGGCAACGAGCAGACGAAACCTACTTCCATGACCTATAAGCCTACGGAATTACTGAACGTTTATCTTGACGCGCGGAAGCAACGCCACAAAGTCGGCCGCCTGGCCCTCAAGGATAGACAAATCCTTTTCGAGTACGACCGTGCCTTTATCGCCTCCGGTATCGAAATTTCGCCAATCAAATTACCCCTTTGCCCCGGCGTCGTGATCCCCGACGCCACCATCTATGAGGGGTTGTTCGGTGTTTTCAACGACAGTCTGCCGGATGGATGGGGTCGGCTCTTGCTCGACCGCACGGTGGAAACGCAAGGTATCCATCGTCGACAGCTCAACCCGCTCGACCGGCTTGCATATGTTGGT
This sequence comes from Acidobacteriaceae bacterium, assembly GCA_036510715.1. Taxonomy (GTDB): domain Bacteria; phylum Acidobacteriota; class Terriglobia; order Terriglobales; family Acidobacteriaceae; genus Granulicella. The sequence continues at coordinate 2,400 of DATCDL010000572.1, read as the reverse complement.
CGTCACGGCATGGGAGCTCTCAGCTATGAGCCAGAACTCAGTATCCCTAGCTCGGCGGAGGCGGTTGTGTCGCTAGACAAGCTCGCGGAGGAATCCGCCATTGTGCTGGATGGAGAGGGCGAAGAAGTCTTCGACGAACTGCTGCGTCTCAACGGCTCCTCCGCAGGAGCTCGACCGAAGATCGTAGCCCAGGTGAGCGCCGACAAAAAGAGAATCATTCACGGCCAGCAGAGTTTGCAAGGCGGTTTCACCCACTGGATGATAAAGTTTCCATCTTCACAGGATGCAGGAGACATGGGTGCGATTGAATACGGCTACAGTCTGATGGCAAGGAGCGCAGGGGTCGTAATGCCGGACACCCACCTTTTCAGAACGAAGAAGAACAAATACTTCGGGACCAAACGCTTCGATCGAGACGGCGACACCCGGATCCACATGCATAGTCTCGGTGGCCTGCTTCACGTTGATCACCGGACTCCGAGCCTCGATTATGATGCGGTCTTGAGTGTTACATTTGGGCTGACCAGAAACATTTTAGATGTCGAGAAAGTCTATGCGTTGGCTTGTTTCAACGTGCTCGCTCACAATCGCGACGACCACGTCAAGAACTTCTCCTTCCTGCTGAACGCGAACCAGGAGTGGATCTTCGCGCCCGCGTATGATTTGGTTTTCTCTTACGGCCCGGGCGGGGAACAAAGCATGCTCGTCATGCACAAAGGCAAAAACCCTGGCACAGCGGAACTTCACGACCTTGGTAAGAAGCACAATCTCAAGGCCGCGCCAGACATCCTTGCACGCGTTCAGAGAGCCGTCAGGAGATGGCCCGAGTATGCCAAAAAGGCCTCCGTTTCTCCCAAGTCCACTCGAGACATCGCACGGACGATCAATGGGCCAGCAGCCGTCTGCTAACGCGGGCGCGGCGGCAGGAGTAACGGTCAACGATGGAGGGGCCGGCGGCGGCTTGGACCATCAACGTCCTCACCCAATGTCCCGGTTGAATACGACCAACGCAGTCAACTTCTTAGCGATCTCCCACCGTGGAGAACAAAGTATCTGTCGTTGAAGCTTCCATGGTTGCCGCGCTTGCAACGCCGCTAATGGTGATGGGGTACGTGCTGTAAATAGAAAAGTTCATCTGATCAGGGGCGGGCGGTGGCGATACTGCCATCCTGTTCGTGGGGCGTTTGCCGAGTTTCAAGAGGGTGTGCCGCAGGATCCTCAGATCGGTCCTGAAGCTAGCAGTCTCAATGTAGTGGGCGTCTATACGGCACTTTTGCGGGTTCAGAACCGTCATGACATGGTGTTCGACGAACTCCGCAGGAATATGTGCCACCAGGCGCTCCTCATCGGAGAACTCTATGGTCGCTGCGCCGGTAATTCCGGGACGGCACAGCAACGACAGAGTTTCATGCTGTGGAATCTTGGGCCGGGGGCCGACCAAGCTCATCTCGCCACGGACTACATTGATCAACTGGGGCAACTCATCCCACTTCAGGCGACGCAGCACTGCACCAACCCCGGTCATCCGTGGGTCCCCATGCCGGGTCACGGTAAGGCCCTTATCGGCCTCCTCGTCGTGGTGGTCCATGGTGCGGAACTTCAGAATGATGAAGGGCTGTTGATGCAACCCAACGCGCTGCTGACGGAAGAGGACGGGTCCCTTCGACGTGATCTTGATCAGCAGACCTATCAGCAGCATCAACGGCGCAAACAGGATCAGAGCGATCGCGCCACATACCAGGCCCAGGAGACGCTTTCTCTTCGACATGCACCACGCACTGACATGGTGGGGGCAGAACAGGTCTTGATCAGCCTTGGGGATACTCTGCATAGGCGGGATTTTACGTAGGCCTCTGATCGAGAAGACCTTTTTGAGTCTTCTTATCATTGATTACTATTGTAATCGCAAATCCCCCGATGACAGCAACGTCGGGGCTACCTCAAGTCTCACAGCGCAATGGACCGCGCAGCGGCTAGGTCATCTTGCTCGCTGAAGCCCGACACTTGACCACAGCAGGCCAACGAAGGTGGAAACGGTGCAGCGGGTAAGTTTGCGGTGTACGTTTTTCGCACCTCTAAGCTGGACTGCCATCCATTCCTAGTTCTATTGAGCGGGGTGAGATTCAGACCACACACGCGCGAGGTCCTGGGTCGCGTACAACGCTTCTTTGGTTAGTTGTGCGGCCGCATGGTCACGCAATTTGGTTGCATCTTCTTTCGAATCACCTTCCAACCTGCCCGAGGCTACTCCAAGGTCCATCCAAAAATACGCCTGTGCATTGTTCTTTGGAACGCCCTCGCCTCGCTCGTAGCAACTGCCGAGAAGAATTTGAGAGACTGCTTCTCCCTGCTCGGCCGCTTTGCGAAACCAGAATGCTGCATTTGCGCCATCCTGTGGCA
>DATCDL010000571.1:0-8957 GCA_036510715.1 Acidobacteriaceae bacterium | reverse complement strand
AAGATATCGGCGTCGGTGTCAGCGTCCCGGAAGACGCGGCCGCCGGTCTCGGAGGTGAGGCTGGCGAGCGTGGATGGCCCGGAGCCGAATCCGGATCCGGAGCGGAAGGCGTAGATTGCTGTGTTGCTGCGCTGGCACATGGAGACGGCTTCTTTGAGGGAGGAGAAGCTGGCGTTGTCTTCGCCGTCCGAGAAGAGCAGGACGAAGTTTCCTGTGGTGGCGTGGTGGGCTTCGTCGAACTGGTTGAAGCAGGCGCGCAGCAGGGCATCGTAGATGGCGGTGCCGGGCGAGGGGCCTGCGCCGCCGACAGAGATGGAGCGGACGGCGGAAGTGAGTGCGGCAGCATCGCTGGTCCAGGATTGGAGAGACTTGGCGATGCGGCCGAACTCGGTGACGAAGGCCTGGTCGGTGGACTGGCGGAGGAGTTGCCGGGCATAGGCAATGGCGATAGAGCGATCCCGAGGCAGATTCGTCTGCATGGATTCGCTGGTGTCGATGACGATGCCGGCGCGGAGGGGAGCGTCGTGGAGGAGCTGGAAGTCGAGGATCTTGCGCGGGGGCTGGTCGTTGTCGAGGAGGGTGAGCTCGGCGGGCTTGAGATCGTTGACCGGGAGGCCGTGTGCGTCGGCTGCGTGGAAGGTGAGGATGACTTCGTCGACGGACACGCTGAGGCTGTAGGCTGGGGGATTCTGGTCGGCGGTTTGCGCGAGGGCGGGTTGAGGGGAGAGCGCGAGCGGAAGCAGGACGCAGAGGATCTCGGGCGGTCGCATGGCGGGGTTCTCCGAAGTATACGACTGCGGAGGCCGGCATTCGTCACGAGTGGAACTCGCGGAGGCGCCCTAGGGTTGGATCGCGACGACCGGGGAAACTACGGGGGCGGCCGTTTGGGTAGCGACGATTCTCAGGTCTTGAGTGACTGCGGCCAGCGAGATCCCGAGAGAGAGCGCGATGACCTCCGGACTTTCGCCCGCGGTGCTCATCTGGTTGACTTTGGCTGTCTGAGAGAGCGTTACAGTATCGCTGGGAGGCGGTGGGGGAGGCGGAGGTGCTGGGCGGGCGGTTGGCGGAGCGGCGGACAGCGCAATCGACAATGGAGTCGAGGTAATGGCGGAGATGGGATCAGTCCCGTAGACGGAATCGGACATGGAGGGCCTCCTTGAGGCGTCCTTCTTATCGGCACGCCTGCCAAATTGCTTAAGGCCAATCTGCAAAATATTTTTGCTCAGGTACCTCTTTAATGATGCCCGAACAGGAGGCTTGCTCACCGACGGAGTGGGTGCATAGGCGCGGACTTGGGGGTATTCTGAAAGTCTATGTTGAATGATGTTGCGAGCACGTCGGTACATAATGAGAAGTTTGGGACGCTGGTGGATGGTGGCGTCGTCGAGATGTTTACGCTGACGAGTTCGGCTGTGGAGTTGCGGCTGATCACGTATGGGGCGCGCGTGGTCTCGCTGCGGTCGAAGGACCGTGAGGGCCGGATGGCCGATGTGGCGCTGGGGTATGACACCCTGACGCCGTATGTCGAGAACAAGAATGCGTACCTGGGGACGATTGCGGGGCGGTTTGCGAACCGGATTGCTCGAGGGAGATTTGTGCTCGAGGGCGAGACTGTGCAGACGACCATCAATGATGGCGCGAACATGCTGCATGGTGGCGTGGTCGGGTTCGATCGCCACAACTGGAGCGCGGAGGTGGTGCCGGACGGCGTGGAGTTTACGCTGGTCAGCCCAGACGGCGACCAGGGTTTTCCCGGGACGCTCACCGCGCACGTCCGGTACACGCTGCAGGGAGAAACGGTGACGATTGCGTACTCGGCGACGACGGATAAGACGACCGTGGTGAACCTGACGAATCACACATACTTTAATCTTGCGGGCGAGGGCAGTGGGACGATTCTGGACGAGGAGTTGACGCTGGAGGCGGACTTTTATACGCCGGTGCAGGATGCTGCGGCCATTCCCACGGGGGAGATCGCTGCGGTGGCGGGAACGCCGTTCGACTTTACCAAGGCCGCAGTGATTGGCGCGAGGATTGGCGAGGAGAACCAGCAGCTGAAGTTTGGCCGTGGTTATGACCACAATTGGGTAGTGCGAGGTAAGGCTGGCGAACTGAGGCCGGCGGCAAAAGTGGTTGAGCCGCGCCATGGGAGAGTGCTCCTCGTCGAGACCACAGAGCCGGCAGTCCAGTTTTATTCAGGCAATTTCCTGGATGGAACGCTGGTGGGCAAGTCGGGCGTGGCGTATGTGCAGCGCAGTGGATTTTGCCTGGAGACGCAGGGCTATCCGGATGCTCCGAATCATGCCGGGTTTCCGAGCACGGTGCTGAAGCCGGGTGAAGTCTATAACAGCGTGACGACGTGGAGATTGACGGTCGCAGAGTAGCGCGGCGGGCGATTTCCCTGGCTAGTGCAGCTTGGCGATCTGCTCATCGAGCCGTTGCAATTGCTCTGGGGCTAGCTCCTGGCGGACCTGGAGAAGCATGTGGACGTTCTCCTTCTCCAGATCACTGCGGGCCTGGGCGACGCGATCGATGGCGGCGAAGACCTTGGCTTCATCCTGGAGATCGCCGGGGGGAATGGAGGCGAGCAGCTCCTGCTGGTGCAGGAAGTTGGAATAGAGGGTAACGAGCGTCGGCCTGTTGGCCTCGAAGATGCTGTCCATTCGTTGCTGCTGGCTGGGGCTGAGATTGAGCTTCTTGACGACCTTGTGGTCATCCCACCAGCGGCCACCGAGGCCGAGTTGCAGCCCGGGGTGCGTGGTTCTCACCGGGGAGGCGAGAGACGAACCGAAGACGCGATCATGCGAGCCGTTATGGTTGCGGTCCAACATGCCGCCGGAGCCTTGATTCATGCCGCGGTTACCCTGGCCCATTCTGCTCTGCCGCTGGGCGACTGCAGGGAAACCTGCCGCGAGCGAGACGGCAAGGCACACTCCTGAGACGACCAGCAAGCGCGAGAGCGCGGCGACATCGTGGCGGGTTTTGAAGGGCAGCGTCAAGTGTCCTCTAATCCTGTACTGACAGGGTGGCCGGTGTCCAGTTCGCATGGTCGTTCGCAGAATCGAGACCGAGTGCGGCTGGGCTGTCTGCGGATGCGTCGAGTTCGTGGTCTACGGCCTTCAGCATCTGGTTGTCGGCAGAGATCTGCGCCTCGGGTGGAGTCGTTTTCACTGCGGCGCTTTCGGCCGGATCGAGGGCTGGCAGGTTGAGTTGGTGGGACGGGCGCATCAGCAGGGGCTGGGCACTGCTGGTCTTCAGCTCGACACGATGGCTGCTACTTGTAAAGGTCATCCCAATCCCAAGCGCGAGCGCGAAAGAGGTAGCGATCCACGCAGAGCGGCGTTGCCAGAGAGGCGTGCGCTGGGGAAGTTTGGGGATCGGAAGGGTGGCGGAGCGGCGCTCGCTCCATGCCGCGGTCACGTCCTGGAAGCTCGTGATGAGAAACGACGCTTCGGCGAGGCGGTCGCTGCACAGGTCGCACGCGGCGAGGTGGGCAGAAGGTGCAGGGGCGAGGTCGCCGATGAGTTGGTCGTTGAACTCGTCGTCCGACAGATGCGCTAGCGTGTTGGGTGCTGGGTGAAAGTCCAGAATGGAGCTCATCGTTTTCCTCCGGCGATCTTGGCCCGGGTGGTGTTCGTTTCGGTGGTCTGCGTGTTGGGCATCCGGGTAGTGGAAGCGATTGCGGCCTGCGCGCTGCTGACCTGGGAGCGCACGGATTTGAGGGCCCGGTGAAGGTGAGTCTTTACCGTGTTGATCGGCATGCGGGTCACGGCGGCGATCTCTGCCAGATCCATCTCTTCGGTGAACCGCATGAGGAAGATCGTGCGCTGTTTGGGGGAGAGGTTCTGGAGTGCGGCGATCACCTGGGCAGCCTTTTCTTTGACGAGGACTCGGGACTCCGGCGAGGACTCGTGGCTGGCGAGGAAGTTGGCAGCGTCCGTGACATCGATGGCGGTAGCGCGGGCCTGACGCCAGAAGCGGAACTTCTGCAGGCGTTGCTGGTCCCGGATGAGATTGACGGCGATACTGGTAAGCCAGGTATTTACAGAGCATTCGCCGCGGAAGTTGGCGCGGCTGTTGTAGGCCTTGAGGAAGCAGTCCTGGGTAATGGATTCAGCGAGGTCGGGATCTCCGGTAGAGAAGGCGACGAAGCGGAGCAGACGCGGCCTGTAGGTCCGAACCAGCGAGTCGATGTCGTCCAATTCCGACTCAGTACGTTCGACAGCTTGAACATTCGGCATAGAGGCGTTAAGCGCTAGCTGCATATCTCTGGAGACGTGCTGCTGTTGGTTACAGATTACACTCAGGAGCGAGTTCTGGGTTGAATTTGCAGTCTAGAGGCTGATTTGGGTGGGGTTGGACTAGCTGGCCGTCCCCGTGACGCTTTCGGACGCCGCACGGTTCGCCGCTTCGAGGGCGGCCTGCGCATCGGCATCCTTCTGGACCAGGTACTCGTCCGTTATAACAGCGATGAGGGCGGCGGTTGGAACCGCAACCAGAGCTCCCACCACGCCAGCGAGGGAAGCACCGACCAGCAGGGCAATGAGCACGGAAAGCCCCATGAGGTTGACCCGGCTGCGCATGATGCGGGGGGTGAGGAATCCATTTTCGATCTGGATGTAGATGGCATAGAAGATAAGGACGGCGGCCATCTTGGTCCAGGAGTCGGACGCCGCGACGGCGGCTGCGAGCAGGATAGTGATGACGCCGCCGGCCACCGGAATGATATTGAAGACGCCCATCAGGACGCCCAGAAGGAAGAAGTAGTGCACATGCAGGACGGCGAAGACGATGGTGCTGCAGACGCCAAGGATCAGCATCAGAGCGCACTGGCCGATCAACCAGCGGCTCATCCGGAGTTCGGCGATCACGAGCGTTTTGGCGAGGCGCTCGCGCGATTCGGCGGGGAAGAACGAGAGCATGTAGTAGTACACGAACTCGCCTTCGAGCATGAAGTAGATGCAAAGGAAGAAGGCGGTGAAGAGGTCGAAGACGCGAGCCAGCCACAGCGGAGCAGTTGCCAGCAGATACTGCGCCGTGGAGGAGATGACGCTTGCACCCTTTTCGGCGAGGGAGTCGAAGCCAAACTTATCTGCCATGGGCAGACGCTTGAGGTGCGCGATCGCGCCGGGGATGCGGCGGGGTAGATCCGCGGCAAAGTGCTGTACGTCGTGCATGACCGGCGGAATCCCGACGATGAGGAACAGTGCGAGAGCACCGAAGACAGAGAGGACCAGCGCCACGACAGCAATGGGACGCGACGGCGACCAGTTGCGTATTCGCAGCCTCATGATGTTTTGTACGATCGGCATCAGGACAACGGCGAAGAGAGCGCTGACATACACCAGTTCAAGGACCGAGCGCAGCCGCCAGGCGAGGGCGAGAGCGAGGGCAACGGCGAAGGTGAACAGAATGTAGCCGCGCACAGTTGAGGACTGCGCCGCCTTCTCTTCTACGGCGTTCGACTGATAGGGCTCGAGGGACAGCGGGCACACTCCTTAGCTCATTTTACGAATGCTCTTGGTTGGATGCTAGAAGGGTCAAATCGGCTGGCTGCTTTGACTTAGCGGGTGGGATGTGCGGTTCGCCTGCCTGCATCATAGGCAGCCCTGGCGATCTGAGCGATTACCTTTTCGCGGGTCGCATCGTCGGCGGTGGAGTCCGCAACGAAGACGGCGATGGCAAGCTGCCGTCCGTCGGGTAGGATGATCAGACCGATGTCGTTGGTGGCGGCAGCGAGGCCGTTATCGACATCGGAGGTGCCGGACTTGTGGGCGACGCGGGTACCGTCGGGGAGGTCGGCCTGAAGCCGATTCGTCAGCCCCGAGGGCTGCATCCAGTCGAGTAGCAGTCGGGTGTGCAGGGTTGTCAGGGGTGAGTCGTCGCTGAGACGGCGTAGGAGTTGAACCGCTCCCTGCGGCTCAAACCAGTTGCGGTACTGGGCAGGCTTGTTGCGATGGAGTTCGTGTTCTCCGTCCTGCAGATGGAAGCCCTTGACACCGAGCGAGGCGATGTAATCGTCAATGGCAGAGGGGCCGCCAGCGAGTCTCAAGAGGATGTCGGCTGCGGTGTTGTCGCTGAGGGAGACGGAGAGCCGAAGCAGTTCGCGCAAGGGGACATCCACGTTGGCCGCGGGATACTTGTCCTGCAAAGGGCTGTAGGCGTGCGGCAGGATGCGGTCGTCGGGCAGGAAGCGGATCGGCTGATCCAGCGTGAACCTGCCCTGCTCGACCTGATGCAGAATCGTGAGCGCCAGGGGAAGCTTGAAGACCGACTGCATCGGCGGGTGAGCGTCCGGATGGAGGTCGCAGTCGAGCGTCGTGCCGGGCAGAGAGCAGGCTACGGAGACGGTACCCCGCGCCCCTTCTGCGATCATCGCAATCCTCTGCTGCAGCGGCGTTTGAGCCGATGCAATGGAGAGTGTACTGAGGGCGAGCGCAGCCGCTGCGGCGCTCGCGATCGTCGATAGCATGGAGAGTGCTCCTGGTTATTGGTCTACGGCGCGGAGAAGTTCGAGGACGGCGTCGGCGGTTTCCTCGAGGCTGAGCGATGAGGTGTCGATGGTGTGCGCGGCGATGCGTTCGTAATGGGTACGGCGCAGATGGAAGCGACGCTCTGCGGCGGTGAGATCTGCGAGGTTGGGACGAGCCGTGGCGGCAGGGTCGATGGCCTGCTCATTGCAGCGGTCGAGCAGTGTTGCGAACGGTGCGGAGAGGTAAACCACGGCGGTGTGCGGCGTCTGCTCGAGCAGCAAACGGTTGCCGAGCTCTTCAGGAGCGCCGCCGCCGAGGGCGAGCACGACATGTCGTTGGCCCAGCAGCGAAGCCAGCGTGGCTGACTCCAGATGGCGGAAGTGGGCTTCGCCGCTCTCGGCGAAAATCTGGGGGACGGTGCGGTTGTGGCGGAGTTCGATCTCGTGATCGAGATCGAGGAAGCGCCATCCGAGCCGGTCCGCGATGATCGAGCCGACGGAGGTCTTGCCGGAGCCCATGAAACCGGTGAAGACGAGGCGGTCAAGGGCCACTCGTTCCGCCGGGGCTGCGCGTCCTGCAAGGGTTGGATCTGTGCGTGGTTTAGGTTTGGTAGGCATGTCGAGAGTTGCTGTACTCATTGTCGTCTCCGGGGGCTTCTGGTGGAAGCGGATGGGGTTGTGGGCAAAAGAAAAACCGCAGACCCTGTGGGCTGCGGCTCGGTGATTGGTTGGGTTCTCTTGGCTGAATCAGAGAAGCGCACAACGCCGCCGGGCCGCTGGGGGATACCAGTAGCAATAGCTAAATCGGCCGGAGGTGGGGTGCATGTTCATCGCAATTGATAGTAGCTCTAAGTCGGAGTTGTGGCAAGTCGCCGCATTTGATGGAGCCAGCTTCTAGTTCACGCGCACAGGCTGTGGAGCTACTCCTGGAAGCAGCATGGAAAACGTCGTTCCACGGCGCGTTCCACCCACGTTGGACCGAACCTTGATCGCCCCACCGTTCTTTTCAACGAGTTGCTTGCACACCCACAATCCAAGACCCGTACCGACGGAGCCCTTGGTTGTAAAGAAGGGGTCGAAAATATGCTTGGTCGTGGCCAGGGCCATCCCGTGCCCATAGTCTGAGACCGTGATCCGTACGCGGCTGCTGCCGTCGTTTGGATCAACCGAGTCAGACGCTCGCAGTACGATCCGGCCATTTTTGCCAATCGCATCCAGGCTATTTGCCAGCAGATTCGCCATGACCTGCCGCAGTTCCCCTGCGATACCCATCACCCGAAGATGCTTATCGCCTTGCAGCTCAACCCGGGCTCCATTCGCTTTGATCTTCGCCTGCAGCAGACTAACGACCGAGTCAATCAGGCCGGACGCGGAGTTACTTGTAGCTGCTGAAAACTCACGATAAAACCCCAGCGTCTGGCGGGTGATATGGGCGATCCGCATTAGCTCCCCATCCGCGATATCGAGATATTCGAGAGCGGCCTGGGGCAGCGGGCCCGTCATCCGAACCAGGTACAGGGTGTTCATCATCGCCTCGAGCGGGTTGTTGATCTCGTGGGCGATGCTGGCCGCCATTCTCCCAGCGCTGGCGAGCATTTCGCTGCGCAGCAGGGCCTCTTCCGCCTGCTTGCGCGCCGTATTGTCGGTTCCGATCAGGAGGTAGCCGATGATTGTGCTCTGCGCATCGCGCAGGGCCGTCACCGACACAACGGCTGGAATGCGGCTGCCATCCTTGCGAATGTAGGTGAGCTCGTAAATGTCTTCGATCCCTCGCGAGGCCTTGAAGACCAGGGCTTCGAATCCCGGAGTAATCGGGGTCCCGAGTTCGAGGCTCAACGCCGCTGCGCGCGCGATCACTTCCTGCCGATCGGAGACGTCGGCAGGTGTGACCTTATTCAGGACTTCAGCGGCGGTATAGCCCAACATGCGCTCGGCGCCGACGTTGAAGATTTGAATGACGCCACGCGCATCGGTGGCGATGCTTGAGAAGTTCGCGCTATTGAAGATGGCGCTCTGCAGAGCCCCTGCCTTCAGCAGTGCCTCCTCAGCCTCTTTGCGCGCCGTGTTATCGGTGCCGATCAGCAGGTAGCCAATGATCGTGTTCTGCGCATCGCGCAGCGCAGTAACCGACACTACCGCCGGGAATCGGCTGCCATCCTTGCGAATGTAGGTGAGTTCGTAGATGTCTTCGATCCCGCGCGACGCCTTGAAGACCAGGGCTTCGAAGCCCGGAGTAATCGGTGTTCCGAGCTCCAGACTGAGCTCCGCCGCGCGTGCAATCAACTCCGGTGGATCGGAGATGTCGGCAGGTGTGACCTTATTCAGGACTTCCGCGGCGGTGTAACCCAACATGCGCTCGGCGCCGACGTTGAAGATTTGAATCACGCCACGCGCATCGGTAGCGATACTCGAGAAGTTCGCACTATTGAAAATCGCGCTCTGCAAGGCCCCTGCTTTCAGAAGTGCCTCCTCAGCCTCTTTGCGC
>DATCDL010000570.1:0-6336 GCA_036510715.1 Acidobacteriaceae bacterium | reverse complement strand
TTTTCTTCACTTCGAAAACATCGGTGTGGCAGGTTTCACACGCCTGGTGACCAGCAAAGTGAACGGGACGGGCGGCAATTTCACCGATGGCAGCAGCGCGGTAATGGCCATATTCTCCGAAAGTCTTCGGCACAATGAAATGACGAGCCACGAGAAATATCACGAAGGCAATGACAAACAGTAATGCAAATCTGAAGAGATGTCCGGCGTCTTTGAAGTAACCCATGCAACGATATCCCTTCCAGAAATCCTCGTGAATCTTTGAACTAACGAAGACACTGCAGCTCCATTCGGGGCTACAGCAATCATTCATAGCCTCGGGGAATATGGCTGTATGTGAGCTTTGTCACAATGGCATAAATCAGTTCGATAACGACGGCTCACACTGTCTCTTCGGGGATCTCACAAGGAATAAAAAAGGGCCCCCATTGCTGGGGGCCAATCTGCCTTGGATCTCTCTTTTGGAGAGTATGAGGGTACCCGCTTCCGCATGCACGCGAATACCGATGTCGTAGCGATCGATCGCTACTTGGATAACGCGCGCGCGGAAGAAGCGGATGTCTTTATTGTGGAAGATTTTGGGACAGAATCGGGAGCTAGCGCGTCGCGACGTTCGTGAGATGTATCTGGGGTAGCTGCTGATTCCAGTTTTCGTTGACGTCATCAAAGATGAGGCGGAAATCTCCCCCCGCACCCGGAGCAAGTGGCGATGCGCTCAGCGGGCGCGTGTCCACATACGGCTCTCGCATATAGATCATATTCAGAGGGCCAGTCTCGACCTGGGGAGGCATCGTGACGTCGTTGGCAAAGATCACCTGCACCGTAATGCCCGTCACCGTAGCCGGACCGTGGTTCGCGATGTGGCCTTCGATATAGGTCTGCTTGCCACCGGACATGCTGGATGACTCGCTCATCTGCAGATTGCTGAGCACGAGATTTGGCGCGTAGGCCGCTGCTGGAAGGATTCGATTGGGTGGGGGGCCAGCCTCGGGCCGTCTGCCCAGAAGCACCAGCACGGCAACCAGAATTGTGATGGCCACCGCAGCGATAATCACCGCTGTCGTCGGGAAATTGCGGGCCGGTGCCGGCTCTTTGAAGAGCGGTGCGGGGGGCGACGGGGGAAACGGTTTGGGATCAAGCTCCTGCATGATTGCCGATTCTATACTGCCAGCTGGATGAGGCCGGGCCTGAGGCTTGCGACTATGCGAAACTTGCGCGCTTGACCTTCTGGCGGAAGTCTTCGCCGCTCATTTCGACCACGACGCACATCTCCTGCAACCTCGATAACACTCTGTCCCCGATTCGATCGCCGAGGGTGCGTTCGGACATGATTCGTTGGGATTCGCTTTTGCGTGCGAACTCCTCTGGCCTGGTCTCGGGAAGATTCGCAAAGTTTGTCGTAATGATGGTCGTAAGCCTGGCGTTATAACGACTGTTCAATATCTGGGACACCGTATCAAAAACCCAGTCTGTAGGCTTTGATGCACCGAGGTCATCGATCACTAGAACTTCTGCGTCAAAGACAGGGCGAAGAATGCCGAGCTCCGTTGCGGACACGGAACGGTCGTAACTATTCTGAATTTCCTTGAGCAGGTCTCGGTAGTCAACGAAGAGCCCCTTCGCGCCGCGCTGGGTGATCAGTGCGCGTAAGAGTCCTACGCATAAATGCGTCTTGCCCAGGCCAGGGCGTCCAACAAAAAGCAATCCCTGCCCCGCCGTATCCAAGGGATACCCTTTCACAAAACTTCTCGCCTGAACCAGCGCTGACCCCAGGGAGCGATCCGCTCCAGTGAAGTTTGTCACATATTCGTCCAGCGTGCAGTTGAGGTAACGATGCGGTATCCGTGCGTGCTCAATCATGCGTGCCGAGCGCCTTGCAATACGGCATTCACAGGGCTGCGCGACGCGGGTTCCGTCGGCGCGTTCGACTACGCGTAAACCAGCGCCTTCACAGATGGGGCAAAGCTCTTCGGGCATCGAGGTCTCTCTCCGCTTGGAAACTCCTGGCGGCTGACTCCAGTATCGCAGCCTCGCGCACTGGGGCGCACCTGTGACAATCGCGCCGTCTATGAGGAAAGCTGTCGGGAGTCCTCTCCAGATTGATGCCGCACTCGCGGTCGAGTGCCATGCTCTGCCCGCTGCTGGACGCGTCTCTCGCTCTGCTCAAACCCGGGCTGCGCACCGACGCCGAGCGCAACTGCATCTCGAACATCCGCGGCACGGAAGGCTTAGGTGCGCGGAAGCCGCTCACCGCATCGTCCGCTATATCGCCGAAGCCCGCCGTCTCCGCACTACCGGCATCGCACTCATAGACCCCTCCACGACGCTTCTGCTCCCTGATTAATACCCGCTGCACTAAAAACAGGGCAGTCGGAGGACTGCCACAAGTCCAGGGCTAACCCCGGCATGCTGAGGACTTTGGCCCCAAAAGTACCCGGGGGGAGAGCCCCTCCCCCTCGCAGCGGTGGTACACTAGAAAAAGCGCCTAACGCCCCGGGAGTCGGGGCCCAAGCCGCCAGCGTGACCGGAACATCGACGTAAGTTTGAGCACACGACTTGCAAGCGAAACCATACTGCGGCGGGAATGCTAGAAAGAAACATCATGCCAAAGACAGGGATTCACCCCACTTACGAAGCGACGCACGTCAAGTGCGCCTGCGGCAGCGAGTTCGACACACGTTCGACCCACAAGGGCGCGATCGTCGTCGAAATATGCTCCGCCTGCCACCCGTTCTTCACCGGCAAGCAGAAGCTCGTCGATACCGCTGGACGTATCGAGCGCTTCCGCCGCAAGTTCGCCGCGACCGATGCCAAGAAGGCCGAGATCGCTGCGCACGAAGCGAAGTAACTCTCGCAGCAACCAGATCGAGAGGCCTCTGCAAACCGCGGAGGCCTTTCTTCTTGCATAGCACCATAAGCAGATAGATGGCTCCACGGAGTTCGAGATCTAGATGAAGAAGGAATGGGACAACTCGACGATCCTCGACTCGGCACGCACCATGCCGCATGAGGCTCGCGTGCCTGCCGAGCTTCACATCGGCGGAGTGCGGATCGCGCCCGCGACCGTGCTCGCTCCCATGGCCGGGGTTACGGATACGGTCTTTCGCCGCTTCATCAAGAACGCGTCCATGTTTACTGATCCGACTTCGTCCGTCGACGTTGATGCCGCAACAACCAACGAAGTCTCCGGCTGCGGCCTCATCATGACGGAGTTCACGTCTGCTGACGGACTTTCGCGGATGCGCGAGACCAAACGCAAGCGCTACCTCACGTACTACGAGGACGAGCACCCGATCTCCGCGCAGCTCTTCGGCTCTAACCCCGCGACGCTCGCTGACTCGGCGCGAATCTGCCAGGACGCCGGGTTCGATCTCGTCGACCTGAACCTTGGCTGCCCGGCGAAGCGCGTCGTCGCCTGCAATGGAGGCAGCGGCTTGCTGCGCGACCTTCCTCGCATCCGCGAGATCTTCGAAGAGGTTCGCAAGGCTGTCTCGATTCCCTTCACCGTGAAGTTTCGCATGGGCTGGAACGACACCAATATTGTCTGCGTTGAGCTGGCGAAGATGGCGGAAGACTGCGGTCTGAACGCCGTCGCGTTGCACGCCCGCACGCGCGAGCAGGGCTACTCCGGCGACGCGCGCTGGGAGTGGATTGCCGCGATTAAGGATGCCGTCAATATTCCGGTGATCGGAAACGGCGACGTCCGCACGCCCGAAGATGCTGCCGCGATGGTGGAAGCCACGGGCTGCGATGCCGTGATGATTGGCCGCGCAGCGCCGGCGAATCCGTGGATCTTCCGACAGATCGCGCAGTACACTGCGTCGAAGCAAAGTACCGGCACCGGGCTCTACGCCAAGCCGACGGACATGGATCGCTACCGCATGATCCGCGACTACTTCGAGCGACTGATGGCCGAGGTCGCCGAACATCCGGAGGTCACTGTTCCCACCGACGGCGACCTTGCTTCCATCGAACAGGCCAAGCGTCTCAGGCGCAACCACGAGAGCGCCCAGCGTGATGCCATCGGCCGGATGAAACAGTTCGCAAGCTGGTTCACGCACGGCGTTCCTGGCGGTGCCACGTTGCGCCGCGAGATCTTCGAAGCCAAGCGCGGAGCTCAGGTGATCGACAAGGTGGAAGCGTTCTTTGCCAAGCATGAGGCGCCTGACGAGAGCTTCGCTCCCGAACCGGATGCCGAGCTCGACGCCGCGCCCGCAGCGTGGGGTTGATCGGCCTTCGCTCCTCACGCGAATAGCCTCCTTCGATGTATGTCTGCTGCAGTAAAGAAGGGCCGCCAATCGCGACCATTCTTCCGTCATGCAACAGCCATCATGCAAGCGGTGAACTACTTCGCTGCTGCTTCCAGCGACTTCCACTCCTCGTCGCTCAGCGTTACATCCGCGGCCTTGAGGTTCTCCTCCAGGTGTTCGACCGACGGGGTGCCCGGAATCGGGAGCATCACCGGCGACCGGTGCAGCAGCCATGCGAGCGAGAGTTGCGAGACCGTCGCATCATGCTTCTTCGCTAGCTCATCCAACTTGCCGCCAGGCTGTGCCAGCTTTCCCGCCGCTACCGGGAACCACGGAATGAAGGCAATGCCTTCGCGCTCGCAGTACTCCAGCACCGCCTCGCTCTTGCGATTGCCGAGGTTGTATTCGTTCTGTACACTGACAATCTCAACGACCTTGCGCGCCTTCTTAATCTGATCAACCGAAACTTCGCTCAGACCGATGAAGCGAATCTTGCCGGCATCCTGCAATTTCTTGATTGCGCCGAGTGATTCTTCCACCGGCACCTTCGCGTCAATCCGATGTAGTTGCCAAAGGTCGAGGCGGTCACGCTTCAACCAACGCAGACTCATCTCCACCTGTTGGATCAGATATTCGGGCCGACCGACGGGCAGCCATTTGTTCGGCCCCTGCCGGGTAAGGCCGGCTTTCGTCGCGATGACTGTGCCCTTCGCATAGGGCGCGAGCGCTTCGCCAATCAGCGGCTCGCTCACCGCGGGGCCGTAGCTGTCGGCCGTGTCGATGAAGTCCACGCCTAACTCCACGGCGCGCCGCAGAACGCGCTTCGCCTTCTCACGATCCGCAGGCTCGCCCCAGATTCCGTTCCCTGTGATGCGCATCGAACCGTAGCCCAGGCGATGAATCTCCAGCTCTCCACCCAACTTGAATGTCTTTGCTACCGCGGTCGTAGTCGCCATCATGAATCTCCTCTGGCTACTTTGATGGTAGTAGTGGACTCCGCGATTCAGCGCTGACTAGCGGCTATTTTGTTTCCGCCAGACAACCCGTATCTGTTGTCGCCAGCGCTCGTCCAAGGCCAACAGATTCCACTCCACACGGGGCGAAAGGTAGTGCAGGATCGTCTCCGTTGCAGGATGAATGTGCAGCGACGGAGCAACCAGATACAGCCGCGGCGGCAGCGGTGAGAGCTGCACTCCGCGAAAATATCCGTGACGTTGAAATTCTCCGAGGCCGGTCGCTGTATCCGCCGTCTGCAGGTGATGATGGCGCACACGAATCCAATAATCCAAACCCTGCAAGGCGAAGTGCAGATCGTCGTCCACCTTGAGCTCGATCACTGCAAGGCGTCCGTCCGCCGTCACGCCGAGCAGATCGAGCAACCCGCGATCACTCGCCCCTGCGATGGCTGGGACCTGTGCGTACACATGCTGCGGATCGAGTCGCGGAATGACGCGGCTCTCTTGTCCCTCGCTGCTCAGAAGATTCCCGTCCGCCTCCTTCGTATGTGCATCGACAACGTCCGCGCGATTGCCGATCGTATCCGGATCAAACTCATTCGCGAAGTCCTCGCTTCGCCGGTCTGCGGATTTCGGCGCTGGCGCCAAGTTACGCGTGAGCGGCGTAAGGTCACGGCGCAGCATCGACTCCAGCCAGCGCTCGGGGGCCGCTCGATAGAGTGGGTCCTGGACAGCGTTGCCGCCGCGGCGCGACTTGAGCTGCATACGCGCGTGTGCCGGGGCCATGGAGCCTTCGCCAATCCTGCGCGCCGGGGAGGCTCCACGTCGTGTGAATACACCGGACGTTTCCATGGCCCGACGGCGTTCGAACAACTCGGCTACGGTTGTCGCAAGCTCGGCGCGATTCTCCTCCGTTAGCGGCGTCTCACGCACGCCCACGCCTACCGTGACCTCAAGCGTCTGCACGAAGCTATTGGGCGCGAGCGCCATTCGCACCCGGGCAAACTCCATGCCGTGCAGCAGAAACGCGAGCTCTGCGGTGCTTCGCAACCGCTGCTCCACGCGATACCGCTGGTCCTCGGGAACGAGTTGCAACACCTGTTGCGTACCCGCTGCAAAGCGTTCACTCG
>DATCDL010000569.1:0-5553 GCA_036510715.1 Acidobacteriaceae bacterium | reverse complement strand
ACTCGCGCGATGATTTTGAATAGTCCGTCGAACCCTTCGGGGAAGGTTTTTTCGCGTAGTGAGTTGGAAGCGCTGGCTGCGATTGCGATTGAGTTTGATCTTTTTGTCTTCACCGATGAGATGTACGAGTGCTTTATCTATGATGGCGCGCGGCATCTGAGCATCGCGACGATTCCGGGGATGGCGGAGAGGACGATTACGATCTCGGGATTTTCGAAGACGTTTTCGGTGACTGGGTGGAGGCTGGGGTATCTCGCGGCGAGCGAGCGCTGGCTGCCGGCAATCGGATATTTCCACGACCTGATTTATATTTGTGCGCCTTCACCGCTGCAGCATGGTGCTGCGGCGGGACTGTTGCAGTTGCCGCCGAATTTCTACTCGGATCTGGCAGTGGAGTATGAGGCGAAACGCGATGCGATTTGTGCGGCGCTGACAGGCGCAGGGCTGACGCCGTCGATTCCGACGGGGGCTTATTATGTTCTGGCAGATTCGACGAGGATTGCCGGAACGGATGCGAAGCAGAAGGCTCGTCAACTGCTGGCAGATACGGGGATTGCCGCGGTTGCGGGGTCGGCCTTTTTTGCGGCCAACGAGAAGGGCGTGAATCCTGGGGAGAACCTGCTGCGGTTTTGCTTTGCGAAGAAGGATGCGGAGTTGGTGGAGGCTTGCCGACGGCTTGGGGAGTATCGCGGCTGACGCATGAAAAAAGCTGCAGCAGCCAAGGCTACCGCAGCTTCTGGTCTTGCGCGAAGCGCTACTCGCCGTGCGCGCAGCACCCGCCGGCTATGGAGGGGATGAGCATGACTTCGTCGCCGTCTTCGAATTGGTGGGCGTCGCCGCCGAGGAAACGGATGTCCTCGTCGTTGACGTAGACGTTGATGAAGCGGCGGAGCTTGCCGTTGTCGTCTTTGACGTTCTGCGAGAGTGCGGGGAATTTGGTGTCGAATTCGGCTAGCAGACCGGGGAGATTGCTGGCCTGGGAGTCAAACGACTTCTGGCCTTCGGTGTGGCGGGCGAGGGCGGTGGGGAGGACGATCTTCACGCTCACCGGGCACCTCCTGCGAGGGCGAGTTCTGGGTCGGCGTTGATGAGTTGGACATCGATGGCGCGGATGTACTCGTCGAAGGCTGCGAGCCGGGGCTTGACGGCAACCTCGGTGGCGTAGCGGCCTTCGAGGGCGTCGGTGGTCTTGAGGCCGTTGCCGGTGATGCAGACGACGGTGGTCTCGTCGCGACCGATGCGACCCTGCGCGTAGAGGCGGGCGGCTACGGCGGTGGTGACGCCGCCGGCGGTTTCGGTGAAGATGCCCTCGGTCTCGGCGAGCTCCTGGATGCCGGAGACTAGCTCGACGTCAGAGACGTCCTCAGCCCAGCCACCGGTCTCCTGAATCATTTTGGCCGCTGCGGGGCCGTCGGCGGGGTTGCCGATGGCGAGGGAGCGGGCGATGGTGTTGGGGCGCTGCGGCTCGATGTAGTCCCAGCCGTTGCGCACGGCGTGCGAGATGGGCGAGCAGCCAGTGGCCTGCGCTCCGAAGAAGCGAACGTCCTTGTGCTCGACCAACCCGAGGGCGATGAGTTCCTTGAAGGCCTTGCGGATTTTGCGGATGAGCGAGCCGCCGGCCATGGGGCAGACGATGTTGTCGGGCAGACGCCAGCCGAGCTGCTCGGCGATCTCGTAGCCGACAGTCTTGGAACCCTCGGCGTAGTAGGGGCGGAGGTTCACGTTCACGAAGCCCCAGTTGTACTCGTCGGCAATCATGGTGCAGAGACGGTTGACGTGGTCGTAGTTGCCGTCGATGCGCACCAGGCGCGCGCCATAGACCTGGGTGTTGAGGATCTTCGCGTACTCGAGGTCGGCGGGGACGAGGATGCAGGCCTTGAGGCCGAGGCGGGCGGCTTGAGCAGCCGTGGAATTTGCCAAGTTACCTGTAGACGAGCAGCCTACGGTCGTGAAACCGAAGGCCTGCGCGTTGGCGAGGGCGACGGCCACGACGCGGTCCTTGAAGCTGAGGGTCGGGAAGCAGACAGAGTCGTTCTTGACGTAGAGATTGTCAGCGCCGATGCGCTTGCCCAGGTTTTTGGCTCGCACCAGGGGCGTGAAGCCAACCGGGAGGTCGGGGAGAAAGCCGTCGGGGATGGGGAGGAGTTCCTTGTAGCGCCAGATGTTGGCGGGACCGGCGGCGACGGACTCGCGGGTAAAGCGGCCACGGACGGACTCGAGATCGTATTGGACTTCGAGGGGGGCGAGGCAATCGGCGCAGGCAGAGAGGGGCTGGTTGCCATAGCTCTTGCCACATTCGTTGCAACGCAGCTCATACTTCGTACAGGAAGACACCATTGTTCGACTCCGATGGTCGAAGGGTGATGGTCCTGGAAGCCGCTCTCAATTTTCTGGGGATTGGGTACGGAGAGTCGTGGAGGTCAGGCTCGGATACGGGTCTGCTTCCACCGAATCCCATGTTCCCTGTCTCCAGGAGAGAGTTGACACCGGTACTGTGTTTTGTCCGGTTGTCGTGGCGTCGTAGGGCTCGTCCCTCAACCACTCTGCATGAAATTCGACCCGCCGTAGCGAGAGGAATACTTAAGGTTTACCACCAAACGGCCGGGTTTGCAACCAACTTTTTCGCCTTACAAAGAGACGCTGATCACAATGGACTCTTGAGTGGGGCTCTATACTCACAAACAGAATATGCCGATGACGAACGAACTTCGAACCGCAGACACAGAGATATCTTCGAAAATTGCGGTGCCGGCGCTGGTGCTGGACCGTGTTTCGCGACTGTACGGGAGCTTTGTGGCGGTGCGCGAGGTATCGGTGACACTGGCCGCCGGGTCGAGCGTGGTGATGCTGGGGGAGAATGGCGCGGGAAAATCGACGCTGCTGAAGCTGATTGCCGGGCTGACGTCGCCTAGTTATGGGAGCGTTTCGGTATTTGGCGAGAGTCCGCAGGACCAGCGCGGACGGATCGCGTACATGAGCCACGCGACCATGCTGTATGACGAGCTTACGGGGTTGGAGAACCTGACGTATTTCGGGAGCTTGCATAGCGAGGGAGCTAGCCGCGGGGAGCTCGAACTGCGGGCAGCAGAGGCGTTGCGCGAGGTGGGGCTGGATCCGGAGCAGGGTTCGCTGAGGGCGCGGAGGGTTGGGGAGTACTCGCAGGGGATGCGGCAGCGGGCGTCGCTGGCGCGGGTGTTGCTGTCGGAACCGGATTTGCTGCTGCTGGATGAACCGTTTTCGAATCTTGACGTTGGCTCGGCCCAGAGCATGATTGAGCGGCTGCTGGCGTATGTGGCCGAGCCGAGCCGGAGTGGTCTGGCACGCACGCTGCTGCTGACGACGCACCAGGCGCAGTTGGCGCAGCCACTGGCGCAGTCGACACTGACGCTGAGCCAGGGACGGCTGGTTTCCCTGATCGAGACGGGTGGGCTATGAGCCACGAGAAGGCTGGCAAGACAAACGCTGCCCGGCAGCTGGATGCGCTTGGGATTCAGTATGAGTTGAGGTCGTTCGAGGTTGATCCGGAACATATGTCGGCGAGGGAGGTGGCACAGAAGATTGGCTTGCCTCCCGAACAGGTTTT
Organism: Acidobacteriaceae bacterium; assembly: GCA_036510715.1. GTDB lineage: Bacteria > Acidobacteriota > Terriglobia > Terriglobales > Acidobacteriaceae > Granulicella. The sequence continues at coordinate 1,970 of DATCDL010000569.1, read as the reverse complement.
CAAGACGCTGGTGACGAGGGCGGCGGATGGCGAGCATTTTTTTGCGGTGGTGCCGGGAGACGTTGAATTGGATATGAAGAAGCTGGCTGCGGTTGCGGGTGCACGCAAGGTTGAGCTTGCGGCGTTGAAGGACGTTGAGCCACTGACCGGGTATGTCCGGGGCGGGGTGACGGTGCTCGCTGCGAAGAAGGCCTTCCCTGCTTTTGCGGACGAGACGATTGAGCTTTTTGATGTGATCTCGGTCTCTGCGGGGCAGCGGGGCTTGCAGGTGCTGCTGGCTCCGGGGGACTATCTGCGTGCGACGAAGGCTACGCTTGCGGACTTATCGAAGATCGCCGGGGTGCACGCATGAACTACGCTCAGCACGTGTTGACGCACCTGCGTAAAGATTTGCGGTTGGAGTGGCGGACGAAGGACTCGATCAACGGAATGCTGTTTTTTGCACTGCTGGTGGTGGTGGTGCTGGCGATTGCGTTTGATCCGGCTTCGTACCCGACGATGACGCGGCAGATTAGCGGCGGCCTGCTGTGGGTGGCACTGCTGTTTGCGGCGATGACGGCGCTGAATCAGTCGTGGGCGCGGGAGACAAGCAACAACGTGCTCGATGCGCATCGGCTGTCGGCGGCTCCGGCGTCGGCCTTGTTTCTGGGTAAGGCGCTGGCAAATTTTCTGTTTGTGACAGCGGTCGAGGTAGTGCTGGCGCCGATCTTCACGGTGTTTTATAACCTGCATCCGCTGGGCGAGACATGGAAGCTGCTGATCATCCTTCCGCTCGGGACGTGGGCGCTGGTGGTAAATGGCACCTTCTTCGCGGCGCTGAGCCTGCGGTCCCGCAACCGCGAAACGCTGCTGCCGCTGGTGCTGCTGCCGATTTCAATACCAGCGCTGCTGGCGATGATTCAAGCGACGACGTCGGTACTTACTGGCCAGTTTGAGCCGACGTTGTGGATCAAGGTGCTGGTCGCGTACGTGATCGTGTTCACGATCGCATGTGTTTTGCTATTTGAGACGATTCTTACCGCCGATTAGAGGCCAAATCCTTCTGCACAAGGGCAGTGACGCGATAAGATCATGGATGGTGACTAACATTCGTAAATCTTCCGGAGCAATGCCAAAGTGGGCCCTGGCCTGGTTTGGCCTGACACTAGTGGTGCTGGCCTTTGGCTTCTTCAAGGCCATGACGGCACCTACCGAAGCGACGATGGGCAACCTCTATCGCGTCTTCTTCTACCACCTTCCGCACACGATTCTGAGCTTTGTGTTTCCGTATCTGAATTGCGGGGCGTCGTTTCTGTACCTCTTCTGGCGGAGCCGCAATGTCGAACGCGCAGCGGCTGCGGACGCCTTCGCACTGGCGTCAGCTGAGGTGACGGTGCTGTACTCGACCGTTGGTCTGGCGACAGGCATGCTGTGGGGACGGGCGGCGTGGGGCATCTGGTGGGCGTGGGATGCGAGGATGACCACCTATCTTCTGCTTTGGCTGCTGTACGTCAGCTATTTGCTGGTGCGTCGGTTTTCGTCGGTCGGACAGACGGCTGTCATTTCGGCTGTGCTGGCGATCTTCGCGGCGATCGATGTGCCGATCTGCTTTATGTCGATACGCTGGTGGCGGACCCAGCATCCGGCGGCAGTGTTTGGAGGAGGTGCAGATTCCGGCATCGACCCGAGCATGGTGCCAGCGGTGTTGTGGAACATGCTCGCGTGGGCGATGTGGGGAGCGTTTGTGCTCGGCTTGCGGTATGCGATTGAGCGCCGCCGCCAGCGCCAGGCGAATGCGTATGCCCTCGGCTTTCTAGGCGACGAAGGTAGTTCGGTATTTCAGGAGACACGATGATTCCCTTCCATACACTTTCTCAGCGCCATCTCGTCTATGCGTATTGCGTGGTCTGGCTGCTGGAGTTCGGATACGGTGCATGGCTCGCCGTGCAGTGGCGCAAGAGCAAGGGATGAAGTCTGCTGCTCGAATCAAG
>DATCDL010000568.1:0-8359 GCA_036510715.1 Acidobacteriaceae bacterium | reverse complement strand
CGGGGGTTGAGGCTGCCGCCCATGATGACGATGCCCTGGGTGAGCTCGGCGAAGTGAGGGTCGATGGATATGGCGAGCGCGATGTTGGTGAGGGGGCCGGCCGCGTAGATGGTGACGGCGTGGGGATGGGCGTGGACCTGGCGGATGAGGAAGTGGGCGGCGTCTTCGTCGAGTGGCTTGGTGGTGGGCTCGCCTTCGGCGAGGGGAGGGACGACGAAGGGACCGTGGTAGGGCTGCGCGCTCGTCTTCTTTGCGAGGTCGCCCCAGGCTCCGTACCAGGGGAAGGCGCCGATGGCGGCGGTCTGGTTCATGGATTCGGCTTCGGTGCGGAGGAGGGGGAAGATGGCGCCGGGGACTACGGGGACGTCGGTGCGGTGGATGAGCTCCAGCATGCGGAGGGTGTGGGCGACCTCTTCGGGCTCCCATGCGTTGCCGCTGACCATGGTGATGCCGAGGACGCGGACTTGCGGGGATTGGAGGAGGACCATCATGGCCATCTGGTTGGAGCCGCCGGGGCCGGAGCCGTCCTGATCGATGAGGACGAGGCGCGGGGATTGGGCGGCTGCAACAAGCGAGAGGGCCGTCATCGATAGAAGGAGTGCAGGTAGGTATTTCTTCGCCAAAGCGCCTCGCTCAACCATTTCTAAATGGATTGCGTTATTTTAGCGGAGTGGATGAGCGGGCGGTAGAATACTGGTGGAGGGAGGGTGCGATGATCTTTCATGTTTCGCTGGAAGAGGCCGAAGATGGCTGGGTCGTGGCCGAAGTGCCCGCGCTCCCTGGGTGTGTGTCGCAGGACCGCGACGAAAAAGAAGCGCTCGAGAATGTGAAGGAAGCCATTACGGCGTGGTTGTGGGCTGAGGATCAGAAGGCTGTGAAGTCGATGCCTTCAGAGCGTCCACAGTTTCTTGTGGCGGTGTGAATCTCCCGATGGAACGACTTCGCCTTCGCAGAGGATGGAGGACGAGCAGCCCTTTGACAGGCTTATGCGCTGATAGGCAGAGGGAGGTGCTCGGTTTCAATCTTCGACAGGTCGAGGCACTCCGAAGCGTGTTGGATATCGAGGCCAACGATGCGGCCCTGGTCATCGTAGTCTGCCACGAGGCCCTCGGAAATCTCCTTTGAGTCGGAGCTGCGCGACGCGCTGAGGTCGATATAGAGAGAGTCAGTCTCAGGATAGTAGTGAAGCTTCATGGCTGCCTCCTTGGAAATCCGCTGTCGGGAAAGGCGTTGTGGAGTGTCTCTCCATCTTCAAGAGTAACAACTCGAAGGGCCTTTCCGTCGAGTTCTTTAATGTAACCCCAGAATCGAATGCGTCCGTCCGACTGGATCTCTCTTCGTTCGGGATTTGCGATGACTGCAAGGCACCACTCCGGAACGATATAGGGGCGTTTGCGTAGAACCTGTTCGCGGAAATATGTAGTTGACTTCAACTCCGGTTGCTCCGTGGTTCTAGCTTAAGACCCAGGTGTCTTTACTGCCGCCGCCCTGGGAGCTGTTGACTACGAGGGAGCCTTGCTTGAGGGCTACGCGGGTTAGGCCGCCGGGGACGATGGTGACCTTGTCGCCGTAGAGGACGTAGGGGCGGAGGTCGACGTGGCGGGGCTCTAGTTCGTCGCCGATGAGGCAGGGGGCGCGGGAGAAGCTGATGGTGGGCTGGGCGATGTAGTTGCGAGGGTTGGACTTGATCTTCTCGGCGAAGACTTCGCGCTCCTTGGGGGTGGACTGCGTGCCGATGAGCATGCCGTAGCCTCCGGATTCGCCGACGGCTTTGACGACCAGTTTGTCGAGGTTGGCGAGGACGTAGTTGCGCTCTTTTTCGCGGGTGCAGAGGAAGGTCTCGACGTTGTTGAGGACGGGCTCTTCGCTGAGGTAGTAGCGGATGATGTCGGGGACGTAGGCGTAGAGGGCCTTGTCGTCGGCGACGCCGGTGCCGAAGGCGTTGGCGAGGGTGACGTTGCCGGCGCGGTAGGCGTTGAAGAGGCCAGCGGCTCCAAGGATGGAGTCAGAGCGGAAGCTGAGGGGATCGATGAAGTCGTCGTCTACGCGGCGGTAGATGACGTCGACGCGACGGAGGCCGCTGGTGGTTCGCATGTAGCAGACGTTGTCGTGGACGACGAGGTCGCGGCCTTCGACGAGCTCGATTCCCATCTGGCGGGCGAGGTAGGCGTGCTCGAAGTAGGCGGAGTTGAAGACGCCGGGGGAGAGCAGGACGATGTTGGGCTCGGGGCGGCCTTCGGGGGCGAGCGAGCGCAGGGTGCCGAGAAGAAGCTGGGTGTACTGCTCGATGGGCTTGACGTTGTAGTTGCGGAAGAGTTGCGGGAAGATGCGCTTCATGACGCGGCGGTTGGTGAGCATGTAGCTGACGCCGGAGGGGACGCGGAGATTGTCTTCGAGGACGACGAAGTCGCCGTTTTCGAGGCGGATGAGGTCGGTGCCGCAGACGGCGATGTAGACGTTGCGGGGGACCTGGAGGCCGACCATCTGGCGGCGGAAGTGCTGGCAGGAGTAGACGATTTCGCGGGGGACGATGCCGTCTTTGAGGATGCGGCCTTCGTTGTAGATGTCTTTGAGGAAGAGGTTGAGAGCGGTGATGCGCTGGGTTAAGCCTCGCTCGACCTTGGCCCACTCGGCGCTGGTGATGATGCGCGGGAGGAGGTCGTAGGGGAAGATTTTTTCGGTGCCTTCTTCGCGGCCGTAGACGGTGAAGGTGATGCCCTGGTTGAGGAAGCTGAGGTCGGCGGCCTGCTTGCGGCGCTGGACTTCATCCTGTGGGAGAGCGGCGAAGTGTTCGAGCAGCGGGCCGTAGTGCTCGCGCAAATGCTCTTTGTCGGCGAACATCTCGTCGAACGCGTGATCGAGCAGGTAATGCTTGAGCGCATTTTCCTGATACTGGCTGACGGGTAGGGCCGGCGCAGGATTCTCCATGGGTTGGACTAAGTATAGGGCAAGAAAACGGTGCGGCACCGGAGTGGAGCTGGAGTCGGGATGGGTGAGGGCCGGGGTGGAATTACTTGACTTGAACGCCGATGACCATTTCGGTGCCGGACCCGAGCTCGACATCATGCTTCTGGGAGGTCAGGATGGCGGATTTGGTATCGCTGGCGACGGCGGAAAGCGCGACGCCGGGAATCATGCTGACCACGTGGACTGGTGCGCCCGCTGTCGATTCAGTAGCGTCGACGGTGCGACCCTGCTGGTCGGTGAAGCCACGCACGGCGGAGGCGGCGTTGGTCTCGTTCGCTGAGCCTCGCATGCCCATATCGGCATCGGCATGTTGTCCCAGAAGCTGGCCTTCAGAGAAGGAGATCTTGTAGACGCTGGCGCTAATGGGAATAGGGTTGGCTTTTTTCACCTGGGCGTGATCGAAGACGATGGTGATGGAGGCATTGGGCGTCTCCTTGGTATGCCGGGTTACGTCGACAACGTGACCGAGGAGGAGGGTGCCTTTGGGCAGGGTGGTGTTGTTGATGGTCACAGGCTTTTCAGTGGCAGCGGTGAACTCCTCGCCTACCTTTACGGCCTTCGAGTTGAGCTCCTTCTTGAGGGAGGCGTTGACCGGAACCTGATTCGCGAAGGCTCCGCTGGGAGCGTCCTGTGCGGGCGAGGTGGCGCAGAAAAGGAAGGGGATCAGGGCAAATGCTGCTAACTTCACCGTCATGGATAAGGCTCCTTGGCTGATGTGAGCGATTGGGCGTTGCAAATTGGAGACGAGTCTAGTGAGCGACTGGTTTCGAGGGTCGCCCTCAATGTACTGTCATAGCGGGCATCCGCGCAAAGCAATCCAGCCTTTGCGGGCGACTGTCCAGGAGTGGCCCTGTCTGGGGCGAGGGAGGTTCGGCGGTGTGCGTCGCTCGCAATTATAGACAGTTTGGCACGGATGATGGCAATCGTCACCTCGCGGGCGGTTCCAACTGGTAGACTAAGAGTAACGTGTTTTTCGCTGGAATCTTGAGCGGTAAGCGCACCCCACACGAGAGTTGATTCCGCGCCCGTAGTCCTGCGCACCCTCGAAAATCAGAAGATTCAGAATAGGAAGTCCCAACGCAGTGAGTACCTCTACGACCGCCCAAGCCATCCGTAATATCGCCATCATCGCGCACGTCGACCACGGCAAGACCACGCTGGTGGACGCCATGCTTCGCCAATCGGGCACGTTTCGTGCCAACGAGGCCGTCGCCGAGCGGGTGATGGACTCGAACGACCTTGAAAGAGAGCGTGGCATCACAATTTTGGCCAAGAACACGGCCATCCAGTACCACGACTCCAAGATCAATATCGTCGATACCCCGGGCCACGCCGACTTTGGTGGCGAGGTGGAGCGCGCTCTGAAGATGGTGGACGGCATTCTGCTGCTGGTCGACGCGTCGGAAGGCCCGCTGCCGCAGACGCGCTATGTGCTGTCGAAGGCGCTCGAGGCAAAGCTGACGCCGATCGTCGTCATTAACAAGATCGATCGCCCGGATGCTCGCGTGCAGGAGGTCCTGAACGAGGTGTATGACCTGTTCATCGATCTCGATGCGGACGAGTCCGTGCTTGAATTTCCTGTGATCTATACCAACGGCAAGGCCGGCACCGCGACCATGGACATGGATGTCCCGGGCACGGATCTGCAGCCGCTGTTTGAGCTGATCTTCAAGACGATTCCTGCGGCTCCGGGGACGTCGGACGGCGACCTGCAGGTGTTGGTCACCAACCTCGACTACTCGGATTACCTGGGACGCCTGGCGATCTGCCGGGTCTTCAATGGCACGCTGCGGATTGGCCAGGAGGTCAATCTTTCGCGGGTTGATGGCACGCTCCAGACCGTCAAGGTCACGAAGCTGTTCACGTTCCATGGCTTGAAGCGCGAAGACACGGTTGAGACCGAAGTGGGCGATATCATCGCGGTCGCCGGTATTCCGGGGATCACGATCGGCGAGAGCTTCTGCGCGCTTGAAAATCCCAAGCCGCTGCCGCTGATCCATATTGATGAGCCGACGATTGCCATCGTCTTCTCGGTCAACAATGGACCGTTTGCGGGACGCGAAGGCAAGCTGGTAACTTCGCGCAATATCAAGGAGCGGCTCGAAAAGGAGCTGCTCACCAACGTTTCGATTCGCGTTGAAGACACGGGCACTCCGGATAATTTCAAGGTGCTGGGCCGCGGTGAGTTGCAGCTTTCGGTGCTGATCGAAATGATGCGGCGTGAAGGCTTCGAACTGATGGTCTCGCGGCCCACGATCGTCACCAAGCGCCTCAATGACCAGCTGATGGAACCGTCCGAGCTGCTGAGCATCGACGTTCCCGAGAGCTTTGTCGGCACGGTCATAGAGCGCCTTGGCCCGAGAAAAGGCGAGATGGTCAAGATGGCCAATCACGGATCGGGTCGCGTCCGGATGGAATTCAAAGTTCCTTCGCGCGGGCTGATCGGACTTCGCAACGAGATGCTCACGGAGACCCGCGGCACGATCGTGATGAACTCCATCGCCGGCGAGTACATTCCCTACACGGGCGAGATTCCGCAACGTCCTTCGGGCGCTCTCATCTCCGACCGTCAGGGCAACACGACGCTCTATTCGCTCGATGGCATCCAGGAGCGAGGGATTCTCTTCCTCGGCGATGGCGTTGAGGTGTACGAGGGAATGATCATTGGCGAGCACTCGCGCGACAACGATCTGGATGTGAACTGCGTGCGTGAAAAGAAGCTCACCAACATGCGTGCATCGAGCGCGGACGAAGCGGTTCGCCTTGTGCCGTTCAAGAATCTCACGCTGGAGCAGTCGATCGAGTTTATCGCAGATGATGAGCTGGTTGAGGTGACGCCCAAGTCTTTGCGCATGCGTAAGAAGATTCTGGCGGTCAATCGCCGTCCGAAGGGCACTCGCAGCGGCAGCGTGCTGGTGTAAGTGTTCGAGCCAACCGTTGTTATAAGAAAGCCCTCCTACGCGGAGGGCTTTCTTGTTGCGGCGAGCTTATAAAACAGGAAGGGCCGCTTGAGGGCGGCCCTTCTTTGGTGCAGATTGCGAGCTACTTCTTTGCGTGGGCGAAGCGCTTGTTGACCTCGTCCCAGTTGATGACATCCCACCATGCGGCGAGGTATTCGGGGCGACGGTTGTTGTACTTGAGGTAGTAGGCGTGCTCCCAGACATCGTTGCCGAGGATGGGGTAGAGGCCGTCTGACAGGGGCGAATCCTGGTTGGGCTTGGTGACGATCTCGAGCTTGCCGCTCTTGAATACGAGGAAGCCCCAGCCGGAACCGAACTGCTTGCCGGTGGTCTCGTTGAACTTCTTTTTGAAGTCGTCAAAGCTGCCAAAGTCCGCGGTGATCTGGGCGCCGATCTCGCCGGTGGGAGCGCCGCCGCCTTTGGGCTTCATGATCTGCCAGAACATGGTGTGATTGACGTGGCCGCCGCCATTGTTGCGGACGACGCCACGCACATCCTCAGGGATGGCTGCAACGTCGGCGAGGAGCTCTTCGGGGGTCTTCTTGCCGAGGTCCGGGTGTTTGTCCACCGCGCCGTTGAGGTTGGTGACGTAGGCCTGGTGGTGCTTGTCGTGGTGCAATTTCATGGTTGCTTCGTCGATGGTTGGCTCGAGAGCCGCATAGTCGTAGGGGAGGTGAGGAAGTTCGAAAGCCACGGGATTACTCCTTTATCGTTCACAGGGTTGGCGGAGCACCGGCTCCGCGCACAGGTTCTACATTCGGTTGGATGCGCGCACCGGGGTTCGAGGTGCGACATCGTTGAGATTAGCACTGTGGAGGAATCGGGATAAGTCAATGAAACCTTCACGGCGGATTTGTGGTCGAATCACTCTATGAGCGTTTTGAGTGAGAACTATCGCTGGCTCGATGATGACGGGCCCGCATTTGGCTCCCCTGGCCTGGAACCCCGGTGGACTTCGAGCAAGAAAGATACGGTTAGCACGGCGTACGCCTCTTCCAGTCGGATCTGGTTCACCGCGTCGCACGGTACGCTCAACGAAATCTATTACCCTACGATCGACCATCCTCAGACCCGCGACATGGAACTTCTGTTCACGGACGAGGAGACTTTTTTCCACGAAGATAAGCGGGACCTGGACTATGACTTCCACTACATCGATGAGAACTCGCTTGCCGTTCGTGTAGTCGCCAGAGACATTGGCGGGCGGTACAAAGTCACGAAGGAATTCATCACCGATCCGCATCACCCGGTGGTGCTGATGAACGTGAAGATAGAAGGCGACGAGGACATCCTGTCCCGCCTGAAGTGCTATGCGCTGCTGGCCCCTCATCTGGATGGCGGTGGCGCGGGGAATTCGGCGCGCTCGCTGGACATAGCGGGGGACCGGTGCATCCTCGCGTGGAAGAACAATGTGTCTCTGGCGTTTGGCGCTGACTGCGGCTTTTCTCGCTCGAGCTGCGGCTATGTGGGCACGAGTGATGGGTATCAGGACCTCTACGCGCATATGCGAATGGAGTGGAACTTCGGGCAGGCGCTGGACGGCAACATCGCTGTGATGGGTGAGATTGATGTTGCCAAACACCGCGAGTTCACGATTGCGATTGCGCTCGGAGACGGTCACCATGCGGCTCTCGCTGGCATGATGCAGACCCTGGCTACGCCGTTCGCCGAACATTGCGAGCGGTTCATTGAACAGTGGCACCGGGCGCTCCCGCCTGCTGCGCTGGCGGCCGTCTCGACCGACGACGGGAAGCTGATGCGGGTCTCGCACGCGGTGATGCTTGCGCATGAGGACAAGACGTATGCAGGCGCGTTCATTGCGTCCGCATCCATTCCGTGGGGGGCGTCGAAATCGGATGATGACCTGGGTGGGTACCATCTTGTGTGGACCCGGGATATGGTGCAATCGGCAACGGCCCTGCTGGCGTGCGGCCGTCTCGAAACAGCGCTGCGGGCGCTGGTCTATCTTGCGTGCACACAGCACCCGGACGGTGGCTTTGCACAGAATTTCTGGATTGACGGAACACCGTACTGGTCGGGCATTCAGCTCGATGAGGTTGCGTTTCCAATCATCCTCGCGTGGCGGCTGTGGAAGGTGAACGGTCTGGGCAACTTCGACATTGTCTCATTTGTGTCCGCGGCGTCGGCCTTTCTGGTGCGGTATGCTCCGGTAACCCAGCAGGAGCGCTGGGAGGAGAACGCTGGATATTCGCCTTCAACGCTCGCGGTCGTCATCTCTGCGCTGGTCTGCGCGGCGGACATTCTCCGAGACCATGGCTCGAATGAAGTAGGCACATTTCTTGAAGAGTATGCCGACTGGATCGAAGGCCGCCTCGATAAATGGACGACCACGACCAAGGGTGTTCTCCGCTCCGATATTCCGCACCACTATATGCGGATACGCCCGCCAGCGTTGGGCGAATCCTTCCACG
>DATCDL010000567.1:0-3876 GCA_036510715.1 Acidobacteriaceae bacterium | reverse complement strand
ATTGAGATGGCGAGGACCCGGATTCAATCACGAGAAGAAGAGAATATGCGGGAGCTGCCTGAGAAAGATCCCCCATAAATACAAATGGAGACCCAGCGCAACCTTGCGACACGCCGTCCTTCTTTCTCCAACGGCGTATATCGTTACCTACCGGCTTACCGCATCGCAGGACAGAAAAGGATAAACACGTACTTTCTGCTAAAGCTCGTCAACGACGATGTGGACTGGCCGGATAATGAGAATCGAGTGCATGGCAAGCGTTGCAGGAGGATGAATGGCAGACACTAAGACCCTTATTGAGCAGGCGTACTCCGCATTCAACAAGCGGGACATCGACGGTGCATTAGCACTGATGACGCGGGACGTGAGCTGGCCCAAGGCTTCGGAGGGCGGCAAGGTCGTCGGAAAGGAAGAGATTCGCGCCTATTGGACTCGACAATGGGCTGAGTTCGATCCGTATGTCGAACCGCTTGCGATGACCGAGGAAGATGGAGGCAAGACTCGCGTCAGGGTGCACCAACTCGTCAAGAGCCTCCGAGGGGATGTTCTTTCGGACAGCGAGGTTCTCCACGTATTCAGTGTGAACAGCGGTCTTATCGCAGCCATGGACCTCGGGGATGAGGCCGATCCACCGGCTGGTCCGTCTGCCGCATTCGCACATCGATCCTAACCGGCTATCCGGTGTGGAAGCGTGAGAGTAGGACCAAGCCTCGAAAGTTCTATGAACGGGTTAGCAGAGCACGTTCTCAGCGCAACGGATCGCTCCCGGGAAGTCCAGTGTTCAGCGATCTATTGAGACGGCCGTTGCTTTCGGCAACTTCGATTGTCCCGGACTTCAAACTGCCCCACCACCACTTGCCAGCAACACCACGAAGGCACGAAATCTTGCCTCGATCTCCGTAGCCGAAGTCGTCGGGTAGCCAAGCTCTTTCGCCATCACTTCAAGCTCCGGCTGCCAGTCCGCTGAGATCTGGACGGTCGGCGGAAAACCATGGGTGGCACGTTCGGCGAACACCTGTTCAGCCGCCGCTCGAACTGCCTTCACTTCCAATTTACCGAGCAAGTCGATCAACAGAATGTCGAGTACGTCGCGGGCACGACCTGCCGAGTAAGGTCCGGTGCAAGCGTGCAGCTTTTGGGCGACCTGTTCGCTCAGATTGAGACAGCGAACGGGTGACGGAACGCGCAATCCCATCGCGGCAACTCCCCGAATGGTAGGCACTACAAATTCCACTGCACCCCGGCCCGATGGTCCAAGATCAACCTCGATGGTTTGCCATGCGCGGGTTCGGTATCGGATGGCGAGTTCCAGCCGCACCGCGTCCACCTTGTCCATGTTCAAGGGCTTCCCTTTCAAGAGAAAGGTGAAATCGTCGAAGCCGAGCGCCACGGCAGCCTGAAACACCCGCAACCGCTTCGTCCGTTCGACCGGCACACCGATGTCGATGTCTTTGGTGGCGCGTGCTCCCTCCGCGAACCTGAGTTCAAGGGCGACGCCACCTTTCAGGTCGTAGCTGTCCAGGATGCCTTCATTCACCGCTCGTTCGAGAACACCGCAGAGCGCCAGGAACGAAACCCAACGGCGAAGACGCTCCTGCGCCAAGCCCTGCTCTTTGGCGACACGGGCTAATGTCTTTTCGAGGCGTTCAATTGGTTGCGGCTTCATGCACCTTCACCTGGCTTCCGTTCGTTGATGGTGAAGGTGCAGATGGAGTCCGAGAAATGGATCTCCGAAGGCTGCTTGCCTCAGCACTGTTGAGCAGCCCCTCGCGGACAGCATCGCTGACGGACTGCCGAGCAATGTCGATTCTGTGTGTCGCCAAGAGAATATCCATGATGCTGCGGCTCACCGTAGTAACGGGTAGTCCTTCATGCTCTCCGATGTCCTGGGGAGATAGATTGGCTCTGTGGATCGCTACCCACTCAGGGCATTTCCGACGCAGCCTTGCGGAAGTCGGAACCGTAAGGTTGACTCGCGTTGGATTCGCGTCAGAGATGCCATAGAGAAGGAGTGCCGTCTCGTGTGAAAGGGCGATGCGCTCTGGCCCCTGGCTGGCCTTCGCCCACAGCACGGCCTCGCGGTACTGAGCGAGACGGTCTGCCGGGTAATGAGCAATCCGGTAGACACCCCTTGTCATACGTTCCAATCGGCCACGTTGCGCCAGGCGAACCAAGACGGAATCTTGTATGCCGGCGGCGCGCGCCTCTTTCGACGTGAGCAAGCCGTCATGCTCTTCGGCGAGTGCAAACAGTTCGTCCATGCGGGTGCGCGGCATTTCTTGATTCTGCTCCTATGCGCTCACGCTGTCAATATAGTTCCATTATTGAATGATATTGACATAGCTAGGAATACCGCACTAGGTTGAGGTGCTAGCGCCGCAAGGCATAGGGGTTCAAGTCCCCTCCTCCGCACCAATCTGAAAGTAAAGGACTTATGAGAAGGTCAGCCCGAAACGGCTGGCCTTCTTTTTCGTCACTGTAGTGGTTTTTGTAGTGGTTGTAACCAACCTTCGTTTTTGGCAGCGCCAACGAGCGGGTTCGCCGGTTCCCCCATACAAATGGACGCTGTAGGCTAGGACTCGGAGACACAGGAGACACGATGATGCGCCACACCCCGCAGAGCATTCCAATCAGCGAGTTGCAACAGGAGCCCGGTGCCCAAGATCTCGTCCGTTCGGAAAAGATGAGGCCGTATCTGGAGTTGCTTAATGCCCATATCGGAGGGCAGGACACAGCGCCTTACCTGGCCGCGTTAGCCGAACTGCCACTTGAAGAAAGATACGTTTGGAGGGTCATCTCCGCCTTAAAGTGGGCGTTCTGCGACCTTGAAACCGAAAACGTACTCGCCGATCTCGAAACCCTTGGCGAAGACGATCTCAAGTTAGTTTCAGAGCCTCTCGCAATCCGGGCAATGCAGTTCTCCTTGTTTGCAAAGGCACTCCTCGGACAAGAAGCCGCGGAGCAAGTCATGTTGCGGGCCATAAGCTGTCTCACGCAATCCGACAATTAGAAATGGATTCTTAGAGAGGACATTTCGCTTCGGCGTATGAGTGATCTTCGACAACTTCTGGGGGAGATATCCCACTGTTCCGTCGCCAAAGCAATTCGCTTAGGAGACTCCCCCGTTTCTGTTCCCTGCCACAATGTTGTCAGCCTACAGGCAGGAAAGCCATTCCAACTTCCCGAGCCCTGGTCGGGCCAGATCGACACCGCTCCCCTGTTATTCGTAAGCTCAAATCCGTCCATTGATGAACTCGAAGTTTATCCAGACGAGTCTTGGGAGGATGGGAAGACGACTGATTTTTTCCAAAAGCGTTTTACGTCGGAGGATGGCTGGGTCATCGACGGACGCGCGCTTCAGCAGAGGGGGACGCGCGGACGCGGGGTATCATTCTGGGACATGCCCGCAATCGGGCACGCGAGATTTTGCGACGGGAGGTCACGCCCGGGGTCGATTTTGCATTAACGGAAGTCGTCCATTGCAAATCACTGAAGGAGCGTGGGGTTTCAGAGGCTCTCGACTTCTGTTCTGAACGCTACCTGGAGAAGGTAATTGCGATCGCTGCGGCGAAAGTCCTTATCGTGTACGGCAAGCACGCATCAGACGCGATCAGAGGTCGCTTCGGTTCCGTGATGATTCCGCTGGAGCATGATCTGAGCCTCATCTCCATCAGGGACATTCCGAGAATGTTGGTTTTCCTGCCACATCCAAATAGGCCAGGGCCGAAGAAGACCTTAGAAGCTAGGGTGGGGGATGACGGCCTCAAGCTCATCCGGGCACATATATAACGTGGTGGTAGCCTTGGAAGAATGCCGCCCATCGAAACGATACTCCTCGTCCGTATTCACCTTCTTGGTTGCACGGCTCTTCATTCC
>DATCDL010000566.1:0-9046 GCA_036510715.1 Acidobacteriaceae bacterium | reverse complement strand
GTATGTGATTGAAGGGCCAGAGCATCGGGTGTTCTACGGTGCGGACTCGGGCTGGTGGGAAGGGTTTGGAGAGATTGCCGCGCAGTATGACGGGTTTGACCTGACGATGCTGGAGATTGGTGCGTTTCACCCGCTGTGGTCGAGCATCCATTTGGGGCCGGACAATGCGGTGAAGGCGTTCGAGACCATGGGTAGAGGTGGCGCTGGAGGGACAGGCGGGCTGTTGATGCCGATCCATTGGGGGCTGTTCAACCTGGCGCTGCATGGGTGGAAGGAGCCGGTGGAGCGGATCGAGGAGCTGGCCGCGGAGAAGGGCTTTGGGCTGTGGCTGCCGCAGCCGGGCGAGCCGAGTGAGGTGGTTCGCGGGGTTGAGTGCCGGTCGGGGTGGTGGAAGCGCGAGGCGTAACCTGGCGGGCTCGCCGGATTCGGAGCTATGCTGTGGGGATAGAGATGTCAGAACCAATCCAGATCGATATGCGGCGGGTGACGTCCGATAAGGCGATGTCCAGCGGGGCGAGGTGCGTCCCGGTGCGCCAGTCGACGATGGTCTTCTGGCTGCAGGGAATCACGCTGGCGTGGATGCTGGTCGAGTGCGGTGTATCGCTGTACGCGGCGGCGGCGGCCCATAGTCCGGCGCTGGCGGCGTTTGGGTCAGATAGCTTGGTGGAGTTGTTGTCGGCGAGCGTGGTGCTGTTGCAGTTTCTGCCGTGGGTTCGGCTGTCTGAGCGGAACGCCGCGCGGTGGGCTGGGGTGCTGCTTTTTGTGCTCGCCGGGGTGGTGGGAGTGCTGGCGGTGGGCGCGCTGGTGCTGGGGATTCGCCCGGAGACTAGCCGGATGGGGATGGGGATTACGCTGGCGGCGCTGGTGGTGATGCCGGTGCTGGCGACGCTGAAGCGCAGTGAGGCTCGGCGGAGCGGGAATGCGGCGATGGCTGCCGATGCTGTGCAATCAGCTACTTGCGCGTATCTTGCGGCGATTGTGCTGGTGGGGCTCTCGATCAACGCGTGGTTCCACATCGGCTGGTTCGATTCGGTTGCGGCGTTGGTGGCGATCCCGCTGCTGCTGAAGGAAGGCCGGGCGGCGTGGCGCGGCCAAGTCTGCGGATGCTGCTGAGGCGATTTTGGGGTGTGTACCAATTGGTCAAGAGTGGCGATGCTGAGACATCGGCACGGGGAAAAGTCTTGTCGACCTGTGGAAAAACAGGTACAACGGGAGGTACTCGGAGAAACCCGGAAGATTCACCCAAGACTGGAGACGTTTATGGCAACTGGAACACAGGGGCAACTGGCGCTGCGCGAGGTCATGGACATTCGCCACGCAGCGGACTACCTGGGGATCAGCGGGGATACGCTGTACCGTTATGCATCTGAGGGGTTTGTGCCGGCGTTCAAGCTGGGGAACCGGTGGCGTTTTCGCAAGAGCCTGCTGGATAGCTGGATGGATGAGAAGAGTGGCGTAGTGCCGAAGGGAGCGATGGTGGAACCGGGGAAGAAGAAGCCGGCAGCGAGCGCGCGGTAGGTTTGTGGCACAGAGATTCGTTATGCCCGGGCTAGCGTGAACTCGGTGAGTTCGGCGGGGCAGTTGAGGCGGAAGGGGAGGCCGACGGTGCCGATGCCTCGATTGACGTAGAGCTGCATGTGGTCGAAGTAAAACATGCCTTCGACGTACTTCTGGCCCATGGGGGGAAGGATCAGCGGGCCGATGTAGGGCAGGCGGATCTGGCCGCCGTGGGAGTGGCCGGAGAGCATGAGGTCGATGAGCGGGAAGCGGGGGTGGCGGACGACCTTGTCGACATAATCGGGCTCATGACACATGAAGATGACGGGCGCGTGGGGCCCGGCGGGGATGGCGTAGTTGAGGTCAGGCCTGCGGGTTCCGGCGTCGTCGGCGCCACAGAGCCAGAAGACGTCGCCGCCGCGCTGGATCGGAGTATAGCTGTCGACGAGGATGGGGGTTCCGTGGGCCTCGAGGGGGCGAATGACGTGCTCGGCGCCGACACCGACGTCGTGGTTGCCGAGGATGCCGAAGCGCTGCGGCGCTTTGAGGGTGGAGAGGATCTCGGCAGCGGTTCCTGCGGCTTTCCAGGCGACGGAGTGGGACAATGGCCCACGGCTGACGAAATCTCCGGTGATGACGACGAGGTCGGGTTGGAGGGCATTGACCTGCGCGACCATTTTCTCTAGGAAGTAGGTCTCGGTGTACTCCTCGAGGTGGATGTCGCTCATCTGGACGATGCGGAAGCCCTGGAAGGCGTCAGGGAGATTGCGGATGGGGATGGTGCGGCGGGTAATCTCGAATTCGTGGCGCGCAAAGGTGGCAGAGTACGCGGCGAGGCCGATGCCAGCAGCGGTAGCCGAAGCGATGAAAGCGCGGCGTGTAACAGAGGGGGTCTCCGCATGGCGGCGGGGACGGCGGGGAACACGAGGCATAGAAGTCATGATAGCTGGCATAGGTGCCGAAGATGGTCACTATGAGACATAGATGGCAAAACTTGGGTAGATGTCACCCAAATCGGTAGAATCGTGGGATGCGCGAACGAGCGAGACGAAAGAGAGCGATGGCGGCTGGGGCGGCGGCTGGCGCAGAGGCGCTGATTGTGACCCACGGGCCGGATGTTCGCTATCTGAGCGGGTTTACAGGGTCAAGCGGAGCGGTCGCGATGGTGGGCGGACGCGCTGCGTTGTTTACGGACGGACGGTATGCGACGCAGGCCAGGGCGGAAGCTGAGGGCTTGCGGGTGGTGATCGATAAGAAGTCGCCAGCGGTGCAGGCCGTGGAATGGCTGGCGGGGGCGGGCGTGACGAAGTGCGCGTTCGATGCCGGGCAGACGACGGTGACGGGGATGGAGGCGATGAAGAAGGCGCTGCCTTCGTCGCTGCGGCGAAGTTTTCTGGTGGCGACGGATGGCCTGGTGGCGAGGATTCGGCAGGTGAAGGACGAGGATGAGATCGCGCAGATGCGCAAGGCGGCGGCGCTGGGCTGCCGGCTGTTCGCGGACGTGCTGGAGTTTGTCGTGGCGGGAACGACGGAGGCCGAGGTCGCGGCGCAGCTTGAGTTCAAGGCGCGGATGTACGGAGCCGAGGCCATGAGCTTTGAGACGATTGTGGCGAGTGGCGAGCGGTCTGCCCTGCCGCATGGCCGTGCGACGGGGGCGAAGCTGCCGAGGCGGGGCTTTGTGACGATGGATTTTGGGGTGCTGCTGGGTGGGTACTGCTCGGACATGACAAGGACGGTCCACCTGGGCAAGGGGAGTGACTTTGAGTGGGACGTGTATCATTCGGTGCTGGAAGCACAGCAGGCGGCGGTTGCTGCGGTTCGTCCAGGAGTGAGTTGCGGCGAGGTCGATGAGGCGGCGCGGGCGGTGTTGCGGAAGGCTGGGCTGGAGAAGGAATTTTCGCACTCCACCGGGCATGGCGTAGGGCTCGAGATTCATGAAGGGCCGAGGATTGCGGCGAAGCAGGAACAGGTGCTCGAATCGGGGATGGTGATTACGATTGAGCCGGGAGCGTATCTTTCTAATGTGTCACGTTCGCGTGCCGGGAAGCCGGGAAATGGGAAGTCGGCTGCAGTGTTTGGAGTTCGGATTGAGGATATGGTGCTGGTGACCGAAGGCGGCGGTGAGGTGCTGACGGCAGCCAGTCCAAAGGCATGGATGGAGCTGTAGAGCCGGGTACAGAGCCCATGGTCATGGGCGTAACGATAGGCGTCACGATAGACGAGGAGTTGGAACGTATGGAAGGTAAGGATTTGCAGGAGTTGCGGGAGCTGGTCGAGTTTCTGAAGGCCAGCGGGATTGCAGAGTTTGAGATGGAACGGCCCGACCTGAAGGTAGGGCTGCGGTTTGCGGGCGAGACGCCAGCGGCCGGAGCTTCGGGGATTGACGCAGCGCAGCTGGCTGCGTTGCTGGCGGCTGCGAAGGGTGCAAGTGCAGCGGCCCCGGTGCCGGCTGCTGCTCCCGTGAATATTGCGGCGTCGGCTGAGACGGTTGCCGCAGCAGCGGTTGAGGCCGATCCTCATGCGGGCGCGCACATTGTGAAGTCGCCGATTGTGGGGACCTTCTACGATGCTCCCTCGCCCGATGCGGAGCAATTCGTGCAGATTGGCGACAAGGTTTCGGTTGGCAAGGTGCTTTGCATTGTCGAGGCAATGAAGCTGATGAATGAGATTGAGAGCGACGCCGCGGGAGAGATTGTGAAGGTGTTTGTGAAGCCGGGACAGCCGGTGGAGTATGGACAGGCGCTGTTTGCCGTGAAGTCGTAAGGGTTATTTCCGCTGCGAGCGAGAAGCAGATCCTCCGGCTAGGTCGTAGGATGACAATTCATAGACTGATTCAGCGAAGAAGAGTAAGGGAATTGCATGTTTCGTAAGGTATTGATTGCCAATCGTGGGGAGATTGCATTGCGCGTGATCAGCGCGTGCAAGGAGATGGGGATTCGCACGGTTGCCGTGTACTCCGAGGCCGACCGCAACAGCTTGCATGTGCGGTTTGCGGATGAGGCGATCTGCATTGGGCCGCCGCCGTCGCGGGACAGCTACCTGAATGTTCCGGCGGTGATTTCGGCCGCGGAGATTGCGGGCGCGGATGCAATCCATCCGGGCTACGGGCTGCTGAGCGAGAATGCGAACTTCGCGGAGGTGTGCCGCGCCTCGAATATTAAGTTCATCGGACCTCCTCCTGAAGTCACGCGGATGATGGGCGAAAAATCCACCGCGCGCCAGACCATGAAGAAGGCGAAGGTGCCGATTCTGCCCGGGAGCGATGGCGTGATTGAGAGCGAAGGAGCCGCGCTGGAGTGGGCGGAGAACGTTGGCTATCCCGTGATTTTGAAGGCGGTCGCCGGCGGCGGAGGGCGCGGCATGCGCATCTGCCGCAGCAAGGAAGACCTGCCTGCGTTGTTCCAGCAGGCGGCGACAGAGGCCGCCAACGCCTTCGGCAATGGCGATTTATACATGGAGAAATTCATTGAGCGGCCGCGGCATATTGAGTTCCAGGTGCTGGCGGATGAGCACGGCAATGTGATGTCGCTGGGGGAACGGGAGTGCTCGATTCAACGGCGGCATCAGAAGCTGATTGAAGAGGCTCCGAGCCTGCAGGTCACGCCGAAGCAGCGCGAAGAGATGGGCAAGATCATCAAGCGCTCGCTCAAGGATATTGGGTACTGGAATGCCGGGACGATCGAGTTTCTGATGGATGAAGACGGGTCGATTTACTTCATCGAGATGAACACACGCATCCAGGTGGAGCATTGCGTGACCGAGATGGTGACGGGCGTTGACCTGGTGAAGGCGCAGTTGAGGATTGCGTCGGGCGAGAAGCTCGGCGACATCGTTCCGGAGGTGCCGAAGATCAACGGTCACGCGATTGAGTGCAGGATTAATGCGGAGCATCCGGAGAAGTTCACTCCGAGCCCGGGCAAGATTACGGTCTTCAACCTGCCGGGCGGCAACGGCGTGCGCGTGGATACGGCGCAGTATGCAGAGGGCGTGGTGCCGCAGTATTACGACTCGCTCATTGCGAAGCTGATCTGTCATGGGAAGGACCGCGAAGAGGCGATGGACAAGATGCAGAGGGCGCTGTCGCAGTTCGTGGTGGAGGGAATTTATACGTCGATTCCGCTGCATCAGCGGATCTTTGCGGATGAAGAGTTCCGCTCGGGGCAGTTCGATACGAAGTTCATGGAGCGGTTCCTGGAGCGCGAGAAGTTGAAGGCGTAGCACTTTTGCGTGGCCAGGAGAAGCAGATTCCCTGCGGGAATGACAGAAAGAAAAGCAATGGCGCTATCGCCGCTGTATGCCATCGTCGATCGTGCAACACTTGATGCGCGCGAGATGAGCGTGGTGGAATTCGCGCGCGAGTTGCGCAATGCGGGTGTGACGCTTTTGCAGTATCGGAATAAGGCGGGGACGCCCGAGGAAGTATTGCGCGCGGCGACGGAGATTTCGCGGGTGTTCGCCGGGGTGGATGCGACGTTGATTCTGAATGATCGCGCGGACCTGGCGTTGCTGGCGGGGTGGGGCGTGCACGTGGGGCATCTCGATCTGGCGCCGGTGGATGCGCGGCGAGTGGTCGGCGCGGGAAGCGTCCTTGGGGTGTCGACGCATAGTGATGCGCAGATCGTTGCGGCGGATGCGAGCGAGGCGGATTATGTGGCGGTGGGGCCGGTGTTTGCTACGTCGACGAAGGCGGATGCGGAGCCGGTGATTGGACGTGAAGGGGTGCGGCGGGCGCGGGCGCTGACGTCGAAGCCGCTGGTCGCGATTGGAGGGATTACGCGCGAGACTGCTCGCAGTGTGATCGAGGCAGGGGCGGATTCGGTGGCGGTGATCAGTGGGTTGCTGGTGAAGGGCGAGCGGCCAGGGAAGGTTGCGGAAGACTTTCTTGAACTTTTGAGATAGCTTGAGGTACACAAGGTTTCCAGTTGAAAAGGGGTGAGCGGTAGTGGCAACTTCCAAACCTTCGGGGTCCTTCGGCTCCGAAACTCGCGGTGCGAGTTCCTCCGCTCAGGATGACAGCCCGGTAGCGGGTGCGGAGGTATCTGCGCCTCATTTCGTGAAGGGGATGGGGCTGTTTTCGGCGACCGCGATTGTGATGGGCTCGATGATCGGGTCGGGCATTTTTATTGTGCCGGCGGACATGAGCCGGGTGCTGGGGTCGCCGGCTCTGCTGATTGCGGCGTGGCTGGTGACGGCGCTGATGACCATCATCGGTGCGCTGAGCTATGGCGAACTGGCGGCGATGATGCCCAAGGCCGGCGGGCAGTATGTTTATTTGCGCGAGTCGCTGGGACCTATCTGGGGATTTCTCTATGGGTGGACGCTGTTCCTCGTCATCCAGACGGGAACGATTGCGGCGGTCGGCGTGGCCTTCGGAAAATTTCTCGGGGTGTTCTTCCCGAGCGTGAGCGCGACGCATTGGCTGTTGCACATTGGGCACGTTCCAGCGTGGCAGGTGGGGCCGATGGTGCTGGGCAACATGGACATCGGGCTGAACACGGCGAATCTTGCGGCGATTGCGATTATCACGCTGTTGACGTTGAGCAATACTCGCGGCGTGAAGTTGGGTGCGGCTGTGCAGAATGTGTTTACCAGCGCGAAGGTGCTGGCGCTGCTGGGGATTGTTGCGGTGGGGTTGGTGGCGAAGAATGCTGCTGCGATGGCGGCGAACTTCGGCGCGGGTTGGCACGCGTTTTTTGCGAACGCGGGATGGCATACGCAGCACGCGGTGCAGGTGGGCGTGGGCGGGCCGATCGAGTACGTCGGAATTTTTACGGTGATCGCGGTGGTGCAGGTGGGCAGCCTGTTCAGCTCCGATGCCTGGAATAATGTGACGTTTACGGCTGGAGAGATTCAGAATCCGAAGCGCAACCTGCCGCTTAGCCTGGCGATGGGAACGGGCGTGGTGCTGCTGCTTTATGTCCTTTGCAACTTCGTTTATTTGAGCGTGCTGCCGATGGCGGCAATCCAGACGGCACCGCAGGACAGGGTGGCGACGGCGGTGATGCAGGCTGCTTTCGCTGGTGTCGGAGCGAAGCTGATGGCGGCGGCGATCCTGGTTTCGACCTTTGGCTGCGTGAACGGGATGCTGCTTGCAGGTGCTCGGGTGTACTACGCGATGAGCCGCGACGGGTTGTTCTTCAAGAGCGCCGGAAAGCTGAGCGCGAAGTCGGCTACGCCGGTGAACTCGCTGTGGATGCAATGGGCGTGGACGTGCCTGCTGTGCCTGAGCGGAAGCTATGGGCAGCTGCTGGACTATGTGATCTTCGCCGTGCTGGTGTTTTATATTTTGACGATTTTCGGGCTTTTCGTGCTGCGAAAGAAACGACCGGATGTGGCGAGGCCATATAAAACATTTGGATATCCCGTCCTTCCAGCGTTGTACATCGTGATGGCGACGTGGATTTGTGGTGTACTGTTGCGATATAAGCCTCAGTACACATGGCCAGGGTTGCTGCTGGTGGTGCTCGGGGTGCCGGTGTACCTTGTATGGACGCGACAGGCTGGCCGTCAGGCTGTGTAGGACGGGAAACAGAGTTGGAACAGCTTTAGGAGGCGAAAGGATTTATGGCGAAGTTGTTTGCAGTGAAGCCTATGAAGGCGCTGTTGCACGAGGCTGAGGATCACGGATCGGGCGGGCTGAAGCGCGCGCTGGGGCCGGTGAACCTGATCACGCTGGGGATTGGCGCGATCATCGGCGCGGGCATCTTCGTACTGACGGGAACGGCCGCCGCGCAGTTTGCGGGGCCAGCGATCGTGCTGTCGTTTGTGGTGGCGGGCATAGGCTGCGTCTTCGCCGGTCTGTGCTACGCGGAGTTCGCCTCTGTGATCCCGATTGCCGGGTCGGCCTACACCTACGGCTATGCGACGCTGGGCGAGTTGGTGGCGTGGATCATCGGCTGGGCGCTGTGCCTGGAATACGCCTTCGGCGCGGCGACCGTGGCCGTCGGCTGGAGCGGCTACGTGGCCAGCCTGCTGGGATATTTCCACATTCATATGCCGTTCAATCCGACTCCTTCGATCGCCCTGATGCTGTTTGGGCATCCGTTCTCGGCGAAGGTGGACATCTTCGCGCTGTGCGCGATCATTGTGGTTACGGCGGTGCTGGTTGTGGGCGTGAAAGAGTCGGCGAACTTCAACAGCGCCGCAGTGATGATCAAGGTGTCGGTGGTGCTCTTCTTCATCGGCATCGCCACGATTTTTGCCTTTGCGCATCCGGGTCACATGACGGCGAACTGGCACCCGTTTATTCCGAAAAACCTTGGGCACTTCGGGCAATACGGATGGTCGGGCATTATGCGAGGGGCGAGCGTGGTGTTCTTTGCGTACATCGGATTCGACGCGGTTTCGACGGCGGCCCAGGAGGCAAAGAATCCGCAGAAGGACATGCCCTTCGGCATCCTTGGCTCGCTGGTGATCTGCACCATCCTGTACATCATTGTTGCCGCCCTCCTCACAGGCTTGAAGCCCTACACCACTCTGAATACGCCGGCCCCGGTGGCCGACGGCGCGGCGGCGATTGGGGCTACGTGGGGCGTGTGCCTGATCGATC
>DATCDL010000565.1:0-7066 GCA_036510715.1 Acidobacteriaceae bacterium | reverse complement strand
CCGAAATGTTCAAGAAGGTGAAGAACGAGCTCGCCCGCAAGTACAAGGCGGTGCTGTGAGAATCTCCCGCGACAAGGTGAATAAGCTGGCCCACACCATAGCCGACACACTGGCCGATATCCCGGAGTGCGACTTCCTCGAAGACCGCAACACCATCCGCCAGGAAGCACGCAAGGCGCTCGAAGAGCTGCTTACGGCTGAAACCAAGCTCGACGCCGCCGCGCGCCAGAAGATCGCCTCGCAGCGAAAGATCATCCTTGAAGGTTCGCAGGAGTGGGAGATCCTCTACCGCAAGTACTACAACGACGAAGTGAAGAAGCTCGGACTGTAATTGCTTCGCCGCCGGCGCACCCGCGTTTGAGTCTGCCCGTTGCCGCTGGTATACTCAACTTTGCGATGGAGAAATCACCCTCCTTCCCCACATGGCGTTATGGTGTAACTGGTTAACACGTCGCCCTCTCAAGGCGAAGAGTCCGGGTTCGAGCCCCGGTAACGCTACCAAATATCTCCTTCAAAATGAATAAGTTACAATCCTTCCGGAGAGGTCACCCGAGAGGCTGAAAATCAGGTGAGATACGAAAGAGATACGGCCCGCAAATAAACTTGCGGGCCGTCTCTCTTTTTGTTCTCAAGGAGCGTTTTCGGGCTGGCCGAAGGATCACCCGACCAGGCGCGCCGGATGGTCGCTGCGGCAGAAGTGCAGGAGGTCGGCCATCGGAATCAGGACGCGAGAGCCGATGCGGCGCGTGTTGAGCTGCTTCTTGCCGATGAGGTAGTCCAGCGCCCTGCAACTGATGGAGAGCATCTGCGCGGCCTCGGAGCGTCCGACAAACAACCGCTCTTCGGCTGGTATCATGGCGCGGCCCGGAGGCTTGCGCTCGGCGGTGTTGGGGCGGTTGCGTTCGGTGATGCGGACTTCTTCCATGGGTGGCCTCCGTTGGGGGTCTACGGCATCGTCTCGCCCGATAAACCGCACTGCCTGCATTCAGCATGGGACTTGCCGTGGAGTCCGTCCAATACTTTCTAACTATGGCCCAAGAGGCCGCTCCTATGGTGGAAAGGCAACTCAACTTGGCGGACTTTGTAGAGATTGCCAGCAAAAGCGTGGATCGGATTCGCGCGGGAGACTGAGTACCAGAGCTTTCTTGACCGTTAGAGGGAGATCAGCCATAGTCTGCGACTATCGCACCGCATTATTTCTGATTCAGCAACAGGCGAGAGACTCCCCGAATACCTATTTGATGATGGGTTTCTCGTATCTCGCCGCCGTCGTAGAGGCTGTGCGGATGTGGGAAGCGTTCTTTGCTTTCCAAATCTGCATAGCCTGTTTTCTCTTCAGAATTCTTGGGAATACGTGGGTATCCCCAAGAATCCCTGATCGCCGCAAGTTGTTGCTGCTGCGCGTCCGCTGCCAAGTGTCCGCAAGTATCCCCAGCACGACCCTCGGAGGGATGGAGTGTCATAATTCATCCGGTGCGCAGCACCGCGCCTATTGCGGCACAAATGATTGCGTGACCGGGGATCGGCAAATGCGGCAGGAAAGATGTTCTGCGGAGCGGCAATCCGCCTATATGGTGCCTCAACGATGGATTGCGGCTGCGGCTTCTGTTGAACCCCCGAGCCATGCAACTGTGCGGGCCGCCCCATCGACAATTTGGGCGTGCATCTGCTCGGCATCAGCGATGGTGCGAATGGTGGGTCGGCAATGGTCCAAGAATGGTCTCCTACCACGCATGATAAAGGACATTATCATGCGCGAAAAATAGACAAACGCCCTGATCTAGAGAAGATATTGGTGTTTCATTATTCCTTGTCTATGAGATTCTCGAAAACTAAGGGAAGAATGTCTTTGAGTTTTGTGTACTCGTCAGAGAAAATATCGGGGGCCTCAGCAAGTCGCTCCGCACGCTGCATTTCCGCTGATGCCTCCGCTCGTGTGATAAGCCCTGGGCAGAGGCCAACTTGGCCGGTCTTCGAAATATCAACGTAAAGCGCTGATTGTTTTCTCCGATCAAGAAAACCGTCAGCAACCTTACGTGCCTTTCCTGCCGCCCACTCCGGATCTGTCCATGGGCTACCATTCCTTCTAAACCTCTCTACTTCTTCATGGCGAAAAATATTTAGCCCATCTGCTACATCCGGAGGGAATGGAATGTCAGGATCAGTGGGTTCAGGGTCTTCAGGGTGAGATGAAAAATCACCTTGCTTATACCTATCTGACCTTCGTTGTATCCACTCCATCGTTAGCCGGTGTCGTTCCGCGCGTTCTCTGTGCTTTTCAAGAAAAGTATCCCAATCTATTGAGGGGAGCCATTCCATAACGATTGCGAGAAGGTGCTTACATTGATGCCTAGCCATCGTTCGTTGCACCTCTGGCAACCAAGGCAAAGCATCATCTTCAACGAGTTGCAGTAAAAAAGCCTTCGCAAACTCCTCCTGAGCGAGCACAGCCAATGAAAGAGCTGTCGAGAAACGATCAAAATCAAACAAGAACTTGGCGTCTTCGAGAAGAAGTTTTCCGTTCGAAGTCGTGATGTCAATGGAATTCTTGAGAACTTCAGACTTAGGCTTCATATTCATATCGATAGTTTATGGCTGCTTCCTCGGCTTGCGGAACCAAGACCACAATCGCCGCCAAAGCCTATCACCAATCACGGCGCATCGTAAAACTTCCATCATGCTCAAGCGCCTCGAGCATATATCGCCTGGACTTTAGGAACACCCGGACGCCTGTCGCAAATCTGAGCGCGGTGATTTCGTCTGGGCCTACACCAGTGAACCGGCCGGTGATCTGTAGGGGCAAGTCGTTCGGCAAATCCGATAACACGTCAGTTTCGGCCTCAAAGTTTAAGACATCGCTGGTGCCTTGTTCCTGGCCGATGAAGATGTTATGGGTGATGGAGAAAGTCTGCTTCATGCAGTGAATGTATCGCATATGGGCAGGGAATCTGGGATGAGCCGCTACATGGATTCTCGCCATTGTCGTCTACGCACTGCTGTAGGACTTCGGTCTGCCTTCGACGGCGCTGGAGAGCACACCGATGGTGGTAAGTGCATCGGCTGGTCGTAGGTTCGATCTCCGGCGTGACGAACCCCGCCTGCTCTCACCTTCCCTGCCGCGCGGCGCTCTGAGGGCCGGGAGAGGTGACGCTGCCTGAATCAATAGACGTGCGTGGGATTAGGAACAGACTCCATTTCAGCCAGGACCGCTTCGCGGATGCGTTCGGATTATCGGTGGATGCAGTACGACACTGGGAATCGGGCCGGCGAAATCCGGAGGCTGCAGCACGTGCTCTTCTCATGGTGATTTCACATGATCCCCAACTGGTGATGCGCGCGCTGGCCCAATCGCAGCCGTCAGAAACGAGTCCGTCTAGGGTAGGGAAGACGACTGCGCGACGCGGCAAGGCAAAAACAGCATCTGTCGCCTGACTTGTATTCACGATTCAAGCGGTTGGAACAGACCACCTAAAGAATCTCTGCCTGCCTCATCGTAAATAAAGATGGCGCTAAGCCGCCCGCATTTGGAATTGCGATGCTAAGGTTTCTCTAGCAACAAGCAG
This sequence comes from Acidobacteriaceae bacterium, assembly GCA_036510715.1. Taxonomy (GTDB): domain Bacteria; phylum Acidobacteriota; class Terriglobia; order Terriglobales; family Acidobacteriaceae; genus Granulicella. Next base: position 3,503 of record DATCDL010000565.1, on the reverse strand, counting down.
GATATTGGCCATGACCAGAGATCCATCAACGCGGCATCAGTTCACTATTCTCGTTAAAGATGTGAATGTACACTCAGCTATCGAAGTGATCGAGGAGAGAAAGCTTCCAACCTCGATCACATTTCACATGGAGCCGTTGGGTAATACGGGAACTCCGTGCGACTTGCAGTTTGGCCTGATCGGAGAAAACCTTAATCGTGCCCTTCGTCTTAAGAACTCCGGATCGACCATTGTGAAGGTCAGCTCCGACTGGTGGCGGCAGCACGGCACGACGGGTACCTGGCAGGAGAAAGTCATCGACTTGGCTCTTCAGCAGTTTGCAACGATTCCGGGCGGGGGTTGACGGAGCATCTCCTCGATAGGCTACAGACAGAGAAACTCTGATGCATAGAGAACTTCTGGAGCCTCTTGAAGCACAGCCTGTATGGAAACCTACGTCGCCGTCAGCCGTTCCACCTAGACCGCTACGTAGACGAGCAGGTTGTCGGGCCGGCGGTTGACCTACCGCCAGACTGGAATCGGCGGCATTTTACTTGGCTCTAGCGTACCTCAAAACCCAAATCGACTGGTTTTCCATTGCGCTTACCAAGCAGAACAATCTGGGAATGGCCGCCGTCTTTCCACCGCGCCTCATACAGTCCCGGCCCAATCACAGAACACTTACTCCACCGCCATTTCGCATCGCACGAGATGTTGCGCTGTCTAACGCCATCGATACCAGCGTCGACTACAACGTAGCCGCGACTTAGTTCTATCGGTGGATACTGGCGGCAATCAACATGTGTCGTTTGGTTGATGTATGTGTCCTTGATGTCGCAACTCGTGCGCGCAGGAAGTTCACCAGCCGGAAGGCTCAGCGCAACAGAGCCGTAGACATGAACAAGCACGGGATAATCCCGTCGCGTCTGGTCGTTCGTATTGAAGAAGCCAGCGAACGCTGGCAATGTTTCGATTGGGTCATTTGGTGACGGAGGATTTTTCGGATCGATCGTCACGTCAATGTATCGAAGCGTGACATTGCCGTCGCCATCGTATGCGAAGACTTCCAACAATTCTCGGTTATGCACCCATCGCGCACGATGTAGCCCAACATGCATATCGGCGCACGGGTTCTGAGCATAGCGCGCATTCTCCGCCCAGCAACCAAATTGCCAATGGCGCTCGCGCTCTGGGGGCCCTGCGTAGGTGCTTAGCGTTCCCTTGAAGACTGCGAATGTCGGCGGTGCCGAACCCATCGCGGTCGCCTCTGCGAGTTTTCGTGGGTCTATTCCGCTCGTATCGGAGACGTAGGAAGATTCAATCTCAAGGATGATTGGAAACTCTTTCTCCAGCTTGGCCTTCTCATCTGCAGTAGGCTCTTGGGGGAAACAAACCCTAGAAGCCATCAGCAGCAGGCAGCAGACTTGGAACAGTTTCATAACCGGCCCCAGCTGCATTCTTGGGCCGCAATTCTCGCGCCGAACCTTGTCACCCATATTGAACATGCCACAATGGTATCGCGGAGCGAGCCTTCCGCAGTGCCCGATCCCGGTCGCGCTCCACCCTACGACCAATCAGCCCACCTTCTTACATCCCAAATCCATGCCTTTGATCGATATTCCGCTCATTCTCGTTCTTGTCTTGTCCTCTGACGTAGGCCATGCCCCGCGTGTATTCTCAGTCCGCGAACGCATATAGAACATCGCCCCCCGCGCATCTGCAAATGCGCCTTCAGAGAATCGAAGAATTGCGCGCAGCGAGATTATTCTTATACGCAGTTTCTCGCCTGTACAAGCGCGGTGCTGCGCACCGGATGGATTATGACACTCCACCCCTCCAAGGGAACTGCACGGAACCCTGAAAGCGCTCTGCGACAACCTGTACGGCATCAGAGAGATAGGACGTTCTGAGGTTCCGTGCGGAAACCTACGATTCCATTCGGAATCAGGCCTCCGAGAAGGGTTGGATTGATGGCACTACTTGATGAAAGCAACTTGCTTGCGGAGCGGGCGAGGCACGCGAAGTTTCGGACGAACCACGTTGGAACCAAGCTCAACGAGGCCGAGTTGCACGAGCTGGGGGAGCTGGTAGCGAAGCGAAAAGAGACACCAGCGGAGCTGATACGCGGCCTCATCCTGCGGGAGTTGAAACAGGACAAAGCAGGCATGAGGCCGAGCGTGGAGATGGTCGAGATCACGGCTTTACGGCTGCAAATCATCAACCTGCTCAAGCCCGTTCTAACAGGAACAAAAATGACTCCGGAGACTTTCGACGCCATCGTTCAAGAGGTAAGAATCCGCAAGCGCGGTTGTGCTCTGGACGTTCTTAAGGACTACGAACAGGGGTGAGGCGTGGCCCCGGCACCCGTGGCGAAGTACCCTCCGCTCCAGCGTCCGTCAAGGCGCTTCGCCCGCTGCGCGGCGCGCAAAATCGCGCGGCCCTGACTGACGCCTCCGCTCCGGGTGAGGCGCTGTTATGAGAAGAATGTCTTCTTCTCATGTGTCCAGAAACACATGAAAAAGCGACGGCGGTAGGGCAGCAGCGAGGCGGTGAAGCGCGCGATCAAATCGTCAGAGCTGAGAGCATCCGGGCAAGCGCGGGAACGCCAATGGCTACTGTGTCTACATCGATCGGATACTGCTCCAGCCCCGCGTTCACGACGAACTGTTTGTCGGGTTTGAGGTCTTGGCAAGCGATGTAAAAGCCCTTTTCAGGACGACCGGATAGGCTCCGTTTGATCTCGATGGCCCACAGTCCGTGGCCCGGTATTTCCAGCAAAAGATCAATCTCGGCTCCCGCAGCCGTGCGATAGAAACTGGCGACGGTACGCTCCGGCGCGGCGGCCAGCAGGTTCTCAATCACAAAGCCCTCCCAGGAGGAACCTGCCACAGGATGTCCAGCAAGATCGTTGAATGTCCTCAATCCCAAGAGGGCGTGTACCAGACCGCTGTCCCTGATATAAACCTTGGGTGACTTCACCAAACGCTTGCCTGCATTGCTATGAAATGGCTGGAGCCGCCTGACGAGCAGCAGGTCGGATAGCAGGTCGATATAGCGCTGTACCGTGGGCGCGGTGATCTGGAGCGCGGACGCAAGACGCGAGGCGTTCAGCAGTGTTCCTTGTCCATGTGCCAGCATCGTCCAGAGCCGTTCCAGCACGCCAGCCGGCACACGCGGCCCGAAAAGTGGAACGTCTCGCTCCAGATAGGTGCGAATAAAATCGTCGCGCCAGCGCAGGCTTACCGTATCGTTCGGCGCGAGATAACTGCCGGGAAACCCGCCCCGAGTCCAAAGCTGGAGGAGCGTCGGCTCATCGGCGGGCAGCTCCAGGACGTTGAAGGGGCCCATGCTGATGTAAGTGATCCTGCCAGCAAGACTCTCGCTGGACTGCCGCAGCAAATCAATCGAGGCTGAGCCAAGAATGAGAAATCGCCCCTTGCCATGACCGCTTCGCCGCCCCTGGTCGATGATGCCCCGGAGGGAACTGAAAAGCTCGGGGACGCGATGAATTTCGTCGAGGACGA
>DATCDL010000564.1:0-5868 GCA_036510715.1 Acidobacteriaceae bacterium | reverse complement strand
CCTCGATGTTCTGCTCCTTGCTGCCCCGGATGTAATGGAGAACGTCGCCAATCTGATAGCGGGCGGCCCAGGCTCGGTCTGCGCCAGTCATGTCAGAGCGTGGCACGAGGACACTCAAGGAACGCTCGTCCTTCTCCAGTGTTCCGAGTATCTGCAGTTCCTGTCGAACTGCCTGATTGATCGCTCGGCGCGAGGCGTTGTCGGGCGAGATGATAAGGGTGTTTTCAGGACGGGCGGCGTAACTCTTCGCTATGACCTCAATGCGTTGCTGCGGGTCTACGATCTCGGTCACACGCCCCTGCTGCTGGAGCATCTGGACGCCAAGCGTGGTCTCGTTCTTGGACAGATGCTCAACCGCCATAAGCAGCTCGGGGTCTTTTTGGCGCACAATCTGGTTGAGCTTTGCGGTCTGCATCCCGGCCCGCTGCAACTGCTCGAAGGGTTTTCCAGCATCGACTCCCTGATGCTGGCGAGTGTCACCAATGAGCAGCACCTTGTCCTGTGGTCCGATCTTTTTAAGGAAGTCTCGCATCTGCTGTGTCGACGCCAGCGAGGATTCATCGACCATGTAAAGATGCTTCTGCGTTGGGTCGGTGTTCCGGCTGCGGGCGAGAAAGCCCTGCAATGTGCCGGCGGCAATGCCAGCATCGCGGAGCTGGCGGGCGGCTCGGGAGGTCGGGGCGAAGCCTTCGACTACGTAGCCGCTTTGTTCCGCGCCCTGACGGACACCGGCAAGAGCGGTCGTCTTCCCAACCCCTGCGCTGCCTTGTAATCCCTGCACCTGATCGCGGGAGGTCAGTATCTGCTCGATGGCGCTGCGCTGCGCCCGATTAAGTTGCGGTCGCGCTTCAGTGAGTGGAATCGCCTTCTCAACGGACATGAGCTGCGGAGCGCGGCCCTGGGTGTTCATCACCTTCTCAACAATCTCTTTCTCAGCCTTGATGGTCTCAGCGGTCGTAACCCGGCGTCCGCTGTCGTGCTTCTCTCCGGGCACCACGCGGAACTCACCGGAGGTGACGCGCGCCTCGAAGTTGGCGCGGACCTCCGGGTAGGTGGTCTCTCCCATACCCCGACGCATGGCATCAACGAAAAGGGCACGTTCATCCATAACGGCCTCGCGTTCAAAGCTGCGGTCACGGGCGAAAGTCAGAGCGGAGTGCGCCTGCTGCCTACGTTCCTCGACTGGCCGTTCCTGCACCTGGCTCTGGCGGCGTTCCCGGGCCTCGGCCACTACTCGGTCAGCCTGATTGCCGAACTCAGAGGCTATCTGGCGATGCGCGCCCATGACCTCGGCGGGGGACAGAATCACCTTCTTGTCGCGGGTGTTGTGCGCGGCGATCTGCGCGGCCTCTGGGCCGCTGAAGCCGCTGCGAGCGACGGCCTCGACGATCTGCTGGCGGCGTGGGCTGGAGGCGTCAAGGTACTCCTGCGAGTAGCCTTTGATCTCCGGTGCTCCACTCCTTCCGGACTCTATCTCGTAGCCAAGACTGCGGAGCTGGTGGGTGAGATGAGATTGATAGATAGCGGTCGCGTAGTTCTGCGACTCGAAAAAGCTCCGCTCCTGAAGCGCCCGCATCTGTCCATTCTCCCGTTCGGTCATGTTGAAGATGACGACGTGGGTGTGGAGCTGCGGCGCGGCGTAGCCGTCCACCGGGCGAGCCGTGTCGTGTTGGAATTTTGCAGCAACGAGCTGGCCGGTTATCTCGGCGGGACGGTTCCCACCGATGCGGGCCTGCGTGTATCGCTCCAACTCATGCAGCGCGACGTTCACGGCCTGCTGGTGCGCCTCCCGCACCCGGTCGTCGCCCCCGACAAGCGCCGTTAGCGAGACAGACTTCGGGGCGGAAAACGTACCATCCCAACCGGCACGATGCTCTACCGGAGCAACCTTCTTACCGTCCTCTGTCTGGTACTCATGCACCTTGCGATGTTTGACTAGCTGCTCTCCGGTCGCCGGGTGCTGCCCTTCGGAGAGACGGGAGAACTCCTCCCCGCCAACGGCCCCCGAAAGGCCGAACCTGTCGGCCAGCTTGCCATGCCACTCGCCCTGAATAGTGTCGCCCTGCTTCCAATAGTTCTGTTCGGCAGCGGTGAACTCCTTGGCGTGATAGGACTGCGCCTGGGTAGCGGAGAGCGGTTTCGAGATGGTTAGCATGTTAGTTTCACCCTCGCAATATCAGGTCCTGGCGCTCATCGGTATCGGGAGCAATGGCATGTTCCGGCTCGATCCGCTCGACCGTTGCAATCCCATCGGTCTGCGTGGGAACGGAGGCCTCCGGCTCCTGCTTCAGTTCCGCCGGGGACGCCTCCGTTGCCTGTATGCGCTTCGGGTCGTAAGGCAGTTTGTCGTCCTGCCGCTCGCGCAGCTCAAAGCCGTTCGCCACCACCGGCATATCGAAGTATGGGAACGAAAACCTTGTAACGTAGTTCTGGTACTTCATATAAGCGTGAAGGTCCGCGAGGCCGGAGATTTCAGACTCCAGCACCAGCGGTTCCACCTGCCGGTCGAGCGCAAAGTTACGGCCTGCGCGTGAGCCGTCGAAGTGCGTCTCGCGCAGCCGCTCGATCTCGACCTTGCCGATAAACTCACTCACCCACTGACCGGCCTTCGGTTCTTTAGTCGTAAGCCAGATGCTTGTCGCGGGCTGCGACAGCATTACTTCCGCGAGATGGCCATACAGGTACTCAAGCTGTGCCTTGCCCTGGAATCCCAAGACGACGGGGTTTCCGCCTTTGCGACCTTCAGTAATGGCAGTGTGGAGTTGAGGAAGTTTCTGCAAACTCGCCAATTCGTCGATGAGGAACCATACACGCTTCTGCCCCTCGATCCGTTCGTTGAGCAGGCGCAGCACGAGCCAGTCGATCCATAGACTCTGCAATGGTCGAAGGGCCTCTCGCTCGGCGGGCAGCGACGTAAGGAAGATCCAGCCCTGCCGTTTCTCAGCCCACTCTGTAGCGGTCCATATTCCATTGGCCTCGTCTCTCTTCGGCAGTAGCCGGAGGCTGTCGGCAACTAGGCCGAGAGAAGCAAGAACACCCGCCCGCTGCTGGTGCGCTCGTGGGTCGATCAGGTGCGCGTGCTCTGTTCCTTTCAGCCTGCGGTCGATCTCTTCGGGATTCGACATCCACGCAATCAACTCCTCGGGCGTCGGACCATAGGCCATGAGGAACGCAAAGATCTTCTGCGGAGACTCTATGAAGAACTCGCCCTTTTTGTCCTGCGGTGGCTGGAACAAGGAAGACGCGAGCGCCTTGGCTTCGGAGCGACTACGCAACTCTTCTGCTGGCCCCCAATACGGGCAGCGTTTGTCGAGTGGGTTCAGGATCACGTCGCCGCGTTCCGGCTTATAAAACCGCTTCACGAACTCGCGGGCCGGGTCGTAGATGATAGCTGCGTCCCCCCGGCTGCGGACTTGCCGGAGTACCTGAAACATGAGCGCGGACTTGCCCGCGCCCGTATCTCCGATAATCTGCATGTGCTGGGCCTCGGCCCGCGCCGGTATGCGAATCATCTCTTTCATCTCGTCGGTCTTGAACCCGATACCGTCGCCCTTGACGGTCTTGTTGAACTGGCGCGGCGTCAGCATCTCTGGACCCCTCAGCCTGCGTCCATACTTCAACTGCTTCTGCCGCTGCACGTCTTTCATGGCTGCGAACGGAAGGAGCAGCATGAACGCCAATGCTCCACAGAGAACCGGAGGACCGAAGAAACCGGAGACCGAAACACCGTACACGACGGCTCTCAGATAGGCGCTCAATCGTGCGTCCACATAGCTCCGTTGTGGGCCACGGAGAAGGAGCGTCCCTCCATGTTGTTGTGCCTCCTCAGACAGGGCCAATGGAATCGACGTGCCACCCGACTCCTGCGTCCTGCCAAGCACTACATCGGCATTCAAGGCAGGACGCGGCGCAATCCCGCGTCCACTCAAGAAGAGAATCCGGTAGCCGCTCCGATGCGTCGGAGAGAATGCGCCGATGGTGGAGGTCCGTTCGTAGAACGGCAGGTAGTATCGCTGTAACGGCGTAGCCAGGCGAATCCGAACGCATACGCCAACGAACATCACGACCACGGCCAGGAAGATGGTGCCGTAGGTATAGATGGGTACATGGCGCGGCCAGATGATTGTCTCTTTGCGACCCCAGATAGTCTTTGTCATCACCTTATCTCCGTTTCTCGGACGCCAGTTTTCCGGCCAGCTCGTGCTTCGCCGTGCTGATCTCGTCCAGCAGTTTGTCGAACGCTTCGGACGTGAGCTTCTGCCCTGCGGCAAGCGGGCGAAGGACATTGACCAACAGCAGACGGATGCCAAGTATCTCGGCCAGAGACGCATTGCTGTGGGTAGACGGGGGACGCAACTCGCGCAGGATGGCGTCGCGCATCCATTCACTCCGCGCCACGCCGTTTGCCGTGGCGACCTCATCGACCATTCGCGCCTCCACTTCGGTCAACTTTAGGCAGCGTGTCGTGTTCCGAAAGACGGTCTTGTTGACGGCTTTCTTCGGGTTGTTGTGAGAGGTGAGAACGGCCATGTTGTATGTCTCCGGGCCGGTATACCTGGATATACCGGCGTTAGCGTATTTCCTTCTGTTCGTGCAGGTTTACGTTGGTATACCTGCACGACCCTAGTAGGGATGGAGTGTCAACATTCTTCCGGTGCGAAGCACCGTTGTGGCTGCGCCACAGAATTTGAGGGCGAATCACGCCCTCAAACCTGCCGCAGAAGCCACGGGTTGTGCCACGCTTGCGGGTCTCTTCGCATGCGCTTCCGCTGCTTCAGAAGCTGATGGCCTGCGGATCCGAAGCCTCGATGCTGCCTGGCGAGTATCTGGCGACTTCAGGAAGTCCTGGAACTCGCGGTCTTTCGTGAAGACATAGGCGAGCGCTTGCTCGACGACATCGTCGGCCGAAGCGTGGATGAAGGCAGCATACTGATCAACTTGAGTTGCGGTCGTATCCGTGAGCCGAATGGAAGCGCTGATCTGTCGGGTTTGGTTGACTTCAAGCAGGGGCATTATGGTTCTCCTTGGGGGATGAATTAGGCGATCTTTCTGCGGGCAATCATGCGCTGCGCTGTCTCAGCGATTTCCCGCGAACGAGCGGAGCAAAGAGCAGCCGGAAGCTCGAAGCGCCGCCGGAACTGCAGCATGGTAATGATGTCGTCCGTGGGGACGCCATCGAGGAGCCAAAGGCGCGCCGAAGCCATGTCCACGGTCCGCTGCGCATAGTAAAGAGGGTTGGGCTTATCGGAGCGGCGAGAGGTCAGGTCTTGAGTGAGTTTCATGGCATCCGTGCCACGCATAAGTTCGCCACAAACCCACGCCCAATCTCCCTCCGATTCACTGTGTTTCGACGGTGGTTTGTGACGGTGAACTTTGTGCCGTAAGAGCATTCCATTTGTCTGCGATGCGTCCAGATGAAAGTCACCGTGAGTGCAGACTGATGCGGAGGGATATTCCACGGCGACCTCGTGGACTGGCCGGTACTTGCAGTTGCCGAAGCCCGGAACACGGAGGACGCGATTCCGGTCAGTACACGCAGGATCACCACCGTAGGCAATGGCAAGCTGCTTCAGCATGGCCTCCTGCAACACGAAATCAAACCCTTCGACCTGCCAGAGGACCTGATACTTGCCGGGCGAAGTTGCCAGAATAGCGCTGGGCTCAGGTAGCGCATCCGAAGCCCGCAAGGAAGCAAGTTTGGCATCCCCGTCCGTGTCGATATCGAGATAGAGATGGCGCACCGAAGCGATGCTTTCCTTGGTGCGTTTGCGGCTGCCAGAGCGGAGTGGATTGGCAGCCACATAGATATTCATGCCGTGTGCATTCTCGTAAGCGAGCCAAGCGAGGTAGCGAGGCGCAAGCGCAGCT
>DATCDL010000563.1:0-19299 GCA_036510715.1 Acidobacteriaceae bacterium | reverse complement strand
CCTGTTCGATATTCCGATGCAGCGGAGCACGCGCCGTTACGGTGTCGAGAATCGTTGCAAAGTCACTCACGCCGCGCGCAGCGAGTGTTTTGATCGGCCCTGCCGAGATCGCGTTGACACGAATACCCCTCGCTCCGAGCGATGCAGCGAGGTAACGCACGGTCGCTTCGAGCGCAGCTTTGGCGACTCCCATAACGTTGTAGTTCGGGAAGACTTTCTGGCTGCCGTAGTAGGTCAGCGTGATGATGGAGCCACGCTCAGTCATCAGTGGAGCGGCGCCACGTGAGATCGCGATCAGTGAATAAACGCTCACATCGTGGGCAATCCGGAACTCCTCGCGCTTGGTCATCAGGAAGTCATTTTTAAGAGCGTCCGAAGGCGCAAATGCAACCGAATGAACCACCGTGTGGATCACCGGAAACGACGCAGCAATCTGTGTAAACGCGGCATCAATCTCAGCGTCAATGGACACATCACACTGGATGGCCCGCGCCTTGCCTGTCTGCCCAAGCGATTCAAGCAACTCTTCGGCCTCGGCCCTCAATCGCTCGCTCTGGTAGCAGAGGACCAGTGTTGCGCCTGCCGTAGCGAGCTTTTCTGCGATGGCATACGCGATGCTGCGCTTGTTGGCTAGGCCGAAAACGACGGCTACTTTGCCCTTCATATCGATCATGCTGACAACTCCTGCATTCGCTGACTCACCTAATGAACCGACGCTAAGAATAGCAGTTTGGGAGAATTCCGGCGGTGGAAGAATCTCTTAACCATGCACCAGCCAATCGAATTGCTGCTCCGAAAGTGGAACAACTGAGAGCCTAAACTGGCGGAACATGATCGAACCCTGAAATACGCCCGCCTCCCGAATCTCCGCCAGCGGCTTCTCCCGCTTCAGGCGCTTACCAACCTTTAGGCGCACGATCGGAATCTTCGGATTATTCGGGTCCGTCGTCACCGACACAATCTTCGCAGTTCCTACCGCTGCTTTGCCCACATTTGAGTGGTAAATAATGCACTGCTCTCCGGGCTTCATATTGCGCAGCGTGATGAGCGCCTGCGGATTTTTGATTCCATCCCACAAGGTCTCGCCGTCTCGCAGCAGATCGTCGTAGGAGTACTTATCGGGTTCAGACTTCAGAAGATAGGCCATCGCTTTATGCAGTTTAGCCGCCCAGGTCCAGATGATGCACGTGTCCAATCGGCTGCCGCAAAAATAAGCTCCCCAGTCTTTGAAATTTCTCTACAGAATCTGTAGCAAAGCATTCAAAAATCGCGGAGGTCTCGATTTCTCCTTCTCCCGAGGAATGATTCGACCCCAGTGCCACGCTTGCTGCCTCCGCAGTTGCCTCCGCCGAGTCAATGACGACAGCCGCCGATCCCAACTCCCGTAGAGTCTCCTCAATCACCCCGGCAATCAGCGGGTAATGCGTGCAGCCGAGCAGCACCGCCTGCGGAGCGCACTTCGCCAGTGCCTCCGAGAGATAAATCCGTAGCACCTCGCGAGTCACACGGTGGTCGGTCCAACCCTCTTCCACAAGTGGTACCAGCAGCGGACAAGCAACCTCCGTAGTCCGCAACCCAACCCCTGCGCACGCCTCGCGATACGCGTGCGACTGCACCGTCGCCGCTGTCGCCAGAACCAGAACATCGTCACTGGACTCCGGGAGGATTCGCTTAGCGGCATGCGCTCCCGGCTCAATCACGCCTAGCACCGGCACGCTCACGGCCCGCCGAATATCCTCGAGGGCGAGCGCGGTTGCCGTATTGCAGGCAATCACCAGGTATTCACACCCACGACCCTCCAGGAAATGCGCACTCTCCACTGCGTAGCGCGCAATCGTAGCCTGTGACTTCGCTCCATAGGGGAGTCGTGCCGTGTCTCCCAGGTACACATAGTTGGCCGACGGAATGCGCGAGAGCAGGGCACGCAGCACCGTCAGGCCACCGAAGCCGGAATCAAACACTCCCACCATCGGACCACGTTTTGAATCTGCAGCTAGGCTCATGGGTTCAATTGTCCGCCATTTGGATTGGAGACTGTATCGCGCACAGGATACGTTCGTAGGAGGTCCGCGTGTCCCGAGAGCGTCTCCCTCGCCTGGCCATCTACCAGGAATCGCACCTGTTCGATCTGTGGAAGATTCGCATGCAAGGTTCCCAGGATTGAAAGGAGCGTCAGCGACTCAACTTCCACGCCCGAAGGATGCTGGTTGACGAAAGTGCTTCGCAGATCGATTACAGCGAGTTCACCCCCTGGCTCCTTGGGTTTTAGAGCGTTTGGATCCTCAGAGGCTACCGGGACAGTAGCTTTGAATCCGCCACTACTGTTAGCTGCCGCCGACGTATCGACCGCATGCCCTATCACGGGTAAAGGGAGCAAAAACACCTCGGCTACCGCGGAGCCCGAAGGCAATGGATGCGATGAGCCGGGCAGCGCATATTCGGCAATGAGGTGATCGATTAGAGCGCGTGCACGTGAATTGGCCTCTTGCGGCAACGCGATCTGGCGACTGCTTGCCGTGATCGACCCGTCAGTATCATTCGCAAGATCCAGCGTCACAGCTTCCGTCATCGCCGTAGGCGCGTCCAGCGGGGTAGCATCGCCGAGAGCCTGGATGCGCTCACGCCCTCTCTGACGTTCCACTGCCAGCAGTACGCCCATCCCCACAATGCAGGCGATCAAACACCAGAAGACGATCCGTTGATGGCGCTGGATCATGGCTGCGTCTCCGGACGCGTTACCTGCTCCGCAGTCGTCGCTTCCGGTCTCACTGCAGACAAGAGTCGTACCGGTGGCTGTACCTGATTCCGCCAGAACACCAGGGCATCGGCGATAGACTGCGCGATTCGTTGCTGGTAATCAGCGTCGTTGATGCTGTCAGGATCCTCTCCGTGCGGAGCCAATTCAAAGACCAGCGCAGGGCAGGTGAGCGAGTCGACTGGACGCACCGATGCGCTGCTCGCCACCAACGCAATGCCGGCACGAGTCAGTGCTGCTGCAAGTTGTGCTTCCAGTCGCTGACTTTGCGGCACCCACGCGGCCTGCGCTGTCAGCCATGGCTCCGCCGGCGGTTCACCGGGGGCTGCGGCCAGCTCCGAGTGGTACAGGTGGACCCCGTTCCCGCTGCCCGTCGCATGGAGTAGCAGGCAGGCAGCCGGATGGGCGTGATTTGCAATCCCTGCACGATCATCCAACGTCAGAGGAGAACCCTCTGCATTCGGCTCGGTAGGCCTGTCTGCATCGCGAGTCATCACCACGGCAAAACCGCGCGCCGAAAGCAGCGACCGTAGTTTGAATGCCAGCGATAGCGTGACATCCTTCTCTACCGTCGCATCGCTGATCCGCGATCCGCTATCCAGGCCCCCGTGTGCTGGATCGAGCAAAATCACCATCCGATTGATCTGGATGGGCGCGGGTACTGAACTTACTGCCGCCGGTGGTTGCTGCGGTGCCTTATGTTGATTTCGAAACGGGGTTGGCTGATGACTCTTCCGAGGGGCGGTCTGCCCGAGCCCCGTCAGCGTCGCGAGGACGAATACACAAGGAGCCACAGCATGTCGCAAGGAATTCAAGAGAGTTCTTTGGCCTTTTGTAACCTAGATGTCGCGTCGATTGTAACGGGTGCGGTTCCTTGTAGCGAATTAGATGCCGGGCATCCTCCACATCGTTGCCAGATGCTTAGCGGCGGTAGACTTGTCCTCATGCGGGTATTTGGTATTGACTGTGGAACAGAATTCACCGGCTACGGCGTGGTCGAGGTGGATGCGACCTCCCGCAACCCGAAGCTCCGGCATCTCTGCGCTGGCGCCATCAAGTTAAACAAAAAAGACAGAACTCCCGCCCGGCTTCTCCAGGTCTACACAGAGCTTTCGGCCCTCCTCCACCTCTGGCAACCAGAGGTCGTGGCCATCGAAGAAGTCTTCTTCTCAGCCAACGCCAAGAGCGCGCTCAAGTTAGGCCAAGTTCGCGGCGTCGCCATGCTCGCGGCGGCGAACTGCCACCTTCCCGTTGCGGAGTATGCCCCGCTTACCATCAAGAGTGCTGTTGTCGGCTATGGTCTCGCCGCAAAGGAGCAAGTCCAATTCATGGTCGCTCGCCTGCTGGAACTTAGCGAAGCCCCCAAGCCAGCCGATGCAGCTGACGCTCTCGCTATCGCCATCTGCCACATCCATCACGCTCAGACCGAAGAGCAAATGCGCCGATAAGAGCCGCACTTCTCTGCGAAACTTCCGCAGTTCTTTGCGAACGTGCTGTCAAAGCTTTTGTCCTTCAGCAGGCCCCAGCGCCCGGTATAGCTCCGCCATCGCCTCCAAAGGTACCGCCTCCGACCTCGCCTGTGCGCCGATGCTCTCAGGCCACACGGCCGCGAGCTGTCCAGCCGTATACCCCGCTGCCCGCAAATTATTCGACAGAGTCTTTCGCTTCTGAGCAAAGCTAGCCCGCAGAAACCGGTTGAACCCTTCGAACTCGATTCCGAGCTCCGCAAAGCGTGGTGCAAACTCGAGTCGCAATACCGTCGAATACACATCAGGTGGCGGCGAGAATGCAGCCGGGGGCAGCGTAAACAGGCTTGTCACCTGTGCGTGCATCTGCGTCGCCGCCGAAAGCGCCCCATACTCACTCGATCCCGGCCCAGCCACGATGCGATCCGCAACCTCGCGCTGCATCATCACTACCGCACGCGAAACTACTCCCGCGCGTGCCGCAGTGAACAGCAGTAGCAAAATCTCCGAAGTAATGTAATACGGCAGGTTTCCCACCACATCCAAAGAGCCCGAATTCCCTAGCATCGCACTCAGATCCGTACTCAGAATGTCAGCATGGTGAATACTCACATGCGCATCATTGCGAAATCGAAACTGCAGCTCCCGCGCCAGCGCGGGATCAAACTCAATGCAATGCAGCAGCTTGCATTTTTTGACGAGCAACTCCGTAATTGCACCGTGCCCCGGCCCAATCTCCACAACGGTCCGTTCTGTCGTATCGCCAATCGCGTCAGCAATCCGTCGGCAGGCCGCTTCATCAACTAGAAAATTCTGCCCCAATTTGGGCTTCTTTGAGGACATCTTCAGATCGCCTTATCGTCCGGAGCCTTGCTCCGTTGAAATAGAAAGTGGACGGGGATGCCGCACAAAATCACAACCGCGCCAGCAATCGATTCGCGAGGCTGATCCATAAAGCTAAACACCAACAACACCATCGCCGCCAGAATAAACAGTGCCGGCACCACGGGGTAGCCGGTCACACGATACGGCCGATACACATCCGGCTCCCGCACGCGGAACACAAAGACCGTCGCCGCAGTGAGCGCATAGAACAGCCATTCCGAGAAGATTGCCAGAGAGAAAAGCGCCTGAAATCTTCCGATCACGAGCAGCAGCAACGAGCTCAACACCGCCTGCAACACCAGGCTGGCCCACGGAGTCTTGAACCGTGAATGAATTTCGCCCAGCACCGATGGAAACAGCCTGTCCCGCGCCGCAGCAAACGGCACCCGTGCCCCCGATAGGGAACTCCCCACAAAGGTGGCGCAAATACTTACCGCCATACCCACGGCGACCAAGCCTGCCCCCAGATTCCCTGCGACCAACTGCAGTGCATCCGTAGCCGGTCGCTCCGATGCAGCAATTGCCGCGGACGGAAGAACATACTGGATCGCCGCATTGGTCAGCATATACAGCGCGCCCACAATCGCCACGCCGCCCACCAGCGCCAGCGGCATCGACCGCTGCGGTTTCTGCACCTCGCCCGCCATCTGCGACACATCCGACCAGCCATCGTACGCCCACAGCGCCGCAATCAGCGCCACCATGAACCCCGCAAATCCGCCCCGCGCTCCGACAAACTTCGTGTCAAAATTATGCCAGTCGCCATACTTCACACTCGCAAAGCAGAACCCGGCGATAACCAGGATCATCAAGACTTTCAGCCAGGTCAGCACCGTCTGCACCTGCGCAGAATCGCGCGTGCTCACGATATTCAGCCCGGTAATCAGCCACGTCGCCGTAATCGCCATCACTTGGCTCCACATCAAATGCGCGAAGGCCACGTGGTCAAGAAACGCGAAGACCGGAAACGTTCCCAGCACGCGCATCAGTCCTGCAGCAATCGTCGCGATCGATGCGGGCTTCGCGATCATCGTCCAGGTCCACGTGTAAAGAAATGCCGTGAGGGGACCATACGCGTCATGCAGAAACGCATACTCTCCACCAACCCGTGGCCGCATCGCCGCTACCTCGGCATAGCTCATAGCCCCAAATAACGACAGCAACCCGCCCGTAATCCACACCACGTAGACCATCCGCGAGCTGCCCACTGCGGCCATCATCTCGCGCGGAACAAGAAAAATTCCCGAGCCAATAATGATGCCCACCACGATCGCCAGCGCATTCGTCGCCGTCAGTACCCGCGGCAATTCATCATGCGATCGTCCCTGTGCTGCGTCGGAGGTCATTGCAGGGAGACTATCAGAGCCTCAACCCTCACAACCAATGCAGCTCCATCCGAATCGCCGAAAACGTCCATCTACAAGCCGCTACCCGATCGAAATCTTTATCAAATCATCCTTCACATCTGGCCCCGCGGCCTCGGCAAAGAACTTGCGAATCTTCTCCGCCGTCGCCTTGTTCACCACCGCGGTCAGCGCATCCGGATTCTTCTCAGCCGTCTGCTTCAGCGCGCGTACGCTGCCAAAATGCTCCAGCAGCCGCTGCCGAGTAATCGCCCCCACCCCCGGAATCTCATCCAGCTCACTCGTCCGGTCCCGCATCTCCCTCCGCTTGCGGTGATACGTCACAGCAAAGCGGTGGCTCTCATCCCGAATTTTCTGGATTACATGGAGTACTGGAGATCGCCGGTCGAGCACTACTGGATCGTCCTCCTGTCCATGCACGTAGATAATCTCTTCGCGTTTGGCAATCGAAGCCAGTGGCTGCGTCGTCAGCCCGATCTCCTCCAGGGCATCGGCCGCCGCATGCAATTGCCCCAGCCCGCCATCGATCAACACCAGGGACGGCATCGGCTTCTTGTCCTCCTGCAGCCGCTTGTACCGCCGGTGAATGATCTCCCGCATCGACGCAAAATCATCCACGCCGCTCACCGTCTTCACCTGGAACTTCCGATAATCTGCCTTCTTCATCGAGCCTTTCTCCCACACGACCATCGACGCTACCGTCTCCGCGCCCTGGATATGCGAGATATCAAAGCACTCAATCCGCTCTGGCGGCTCTGCCAGCATCAGCGCCTCCTGCAGCGCCTCCTGCATGTGCTGAATGCTCGGTTCCAGCACACGAAATCGCTGCACAAACGACTGCTTCGCATTCTGGCAAACCAGGTCGACCAGCGATCGCTTGTCTCCGCGCTGCGGTGCCGCAATTTCGATCTTGCTCCCGCACCGCTCGCGCAACGCATCTGCCAGCAGCGCGCGATCCGGAAAGTCTACGGGCACATAAATATGCTTCGGCACATACGCCTGATCCAAATACATCTGCTTCAACAGGGCAGAGAAGAAGGTAGCCGCCGAAAACACAGGAACCTTCACGTCCTCCTCGGCCTTTAGCACTGAAACCAGATCCGACTGCTCCCGATCGGCATGAATCTCCGGTGCCGGCTCTACCGGGCTAGGCTCCAACCCCGCTTCCACCTCGACCTCAGCCTCATCCGCATGCGCCAGGTCCATTGCCGCAAGCTCCGGCAGCTCTTCCCAGAACATCTCCCGTCGGTCAACAATTTTCCCCCCGCGCATGTGGAACAAATTCACCGCAAGCATGTCACTCTCATAGTGAAACCCGAACACATCCGCGTCCTCATCATCGGTCGACGCAATCCGCTGCTTGTCCTGCGCCTGGCTCACCGTGATCAACTGGTCGCGCAGCCGCGCCGCCAGCTCGAACTGCATATTCTCCGCCGCCGCCGCCATGCGTTCCGTAAGCCGCGCCTCCAACTCACTCGGCTTGCCCTCGAGGAACAGTTGCACATCGCGAATCGCCTGCCGATAATCCTCCGTCGAAACGAACCCCTCCACGCAGGGCCCGAGGCAGCGCTTGATGTAGTACTGTAAGCAGGCCCGAGGATGATACCGGTTCAAATCCACCTTGCAGCTCGGAATCAAAAAGCTGCGATGAATCACATCCACCAAACGATGCGCCAAATTCCCCGGAAAGTACGGCCCAAAATACGCACTCCCATCCTTGCGCAATCGCCTCGTCACGAAAACCTTCGGATGCCTGTCCCCGAGCGTCAGCTTGATATACGGATACGTTTTGTCATCACGCAGTAGAATATTGAAGCGCGGCTTCCGCTGCTTGATCAGGTTGTTCTCAAGCGCCAGCGCCTCGCGCTCGTTCGCGACGGTGATGTACTCCAGGTCAACAGCCTCGCGCATCAGCGATCCGGTCTTCGCGTTCGCCAACTGGTTCGCGGCGAGGAAGTACGAACGCACCCGCGCCCGCAGATTCTTCGCCTTCCCGACATAGATCACCTCGCCCTCTGCATTCTTGTAGAGGTAGCAACCAGCGCCCGTCGGCAGCGTCCGAATTTTCTCCGAGATTTCCATCCGCTCTTCTAAGTCTAGAGCCTCCCCGGCCCGGCCGCCTCTCTACGACCCAGCGCCACATCCGTTACTCTGAAAGCATGGATTCCACACCTCAGATCCGAGGCGACGACCGCCTCGCCCGCACCGCCGCATCGCTGCAACGCGCCGCCGCCATCATGGCCCGTCTCCGGGGCCCCGGCGGCTGCCCCTGGGACCGCGAGCAGACCTTCGACACCATCAAGCGCCACACCCTCGAAGAAACCTACGAGGTCTTCGACGCCATCGAACGCCGCGCGTGGCCCGACCTCAAGGACGAACTCGGAGACCTCTTCCTGCAAGTCCTGTTCTACGCCCAAATGGCCTCCGAAGCCGGCTATTTTGACCTCAACGACGTAGCTGAAAACCTCAGTGTCAAGCTCATCCGCCGCCACCCCCACATCTTCGCTGACACGATCGCAACCGACTCCACCGCGGTCCTCCGTAACTGGGAGCAGATCAAACTCGAAGAGAAAAAGTCCAAACCGGCAACCACCTCCATCCTCGACGACATTCCACGTTCCATGCCTTCGACACTCGAGGCGACGAAGCTAGGCTCAAAAGCTGCCAAAGTAGGCTTCGATTGGCCCGAAGTCTCTGGTTTATTTGCAAAACTCGCCGAAGAAACCCACGAACTGCATGCCGAAATAGACCGTGCCGACTCCGACAAGATCGAAGCCGAATTCGGCGACATCCTCTTCACTGCGATGAACCTCGCGCGCCATCTCAAAATTGACGCGGAGTCAGCGCTGCGTCGCAGCAACGCCAAGTTCCGCGCCCGCTTCGCTGCCATGGAACACGCAAGCGGCGGTGCAACCCAACTGGCAGCGATGCCTCCAGAAGGCCTCGAGCGTCTTTGGGCCGACGCCAAGCGAGCGGAGACGAACGATTGAGCATCCCTCAGCAAGCCCCCATTCACATCAAGTCCTTCACCGAGCTTGAGCAGTTCGACGAATGCGTAGCCCTCGAAGAAGCCGTATGGGGCTACGACCCCGCCGACATGATCCCGCGCCGCGTCTTTTTGCTCGCCTCGCGCATCGGCGGCCAGGTCCTCGGAGCCTTCGACACCGACGCCCCCAACGCCCGGCCCATCGGTTTTGCGATGGCCCTTCCGGCCTATCGCAACGGGCACCCCTACCTGCACTCCCACATGGTCGGCGTCCTCCCCGAGCATCGCAATCGAGGCATCGCCCGCGCCCTCAAACTAGCCCAGCGCGACGACGCGTTAGCCCGCGGCATCGATCTCATGGAGTGGACTTTCGACCCCCTTGAAATCAAAAATGCTCATCTAAACATCGCAAAGCTGGGCGCAATCGTTCGCCGCTACCAGCACAACTTCTACGGCCCCTCCAGCTCGCCTCTTCAGGGCGGCCTCCCCACCGACCGCGTCTACGCAGAGTGGTGGCTGCGCTCCAATCGCGTCGAACATGCCGTCCGCAATGAGCCCCAGACCTTCGACACGATCGAGCAAGTAAGCGTCCCAGCGGAGATCTACGCATGGAAGGCCAACCCCGCAGACCGTGCCGCCGCCATTGACGTCCAGGCCCGCAACGCCGCCGCCCTCGAAGCCGCCTTCGCCCGCAACCTCTCCGTCCTCGGCTACCAACGCAACGACCGCGGCGACGGCCAATTCCTTCTAGGCCGCTGGGACGAGCCCCACAATTACTAGCTCTAACTTCTTCCTTCGTTACTCTCGAATCACTGCCTCTGGAGCCGCCACCCATGAAGATTCAATCCATCCACCTCCGCGAAATCCAAATGCCTCTCGCGCATCCATTCGAGACCAGCTTCGGCGTCACCACCGGCCGCCGCATTCTGCTCGTCGAGATCGAAGCCGACGGGCTCACCGCCTGGGGCGAGTGCGTCGCCGGCGAGCATCCCTACTATTCCGACGAGCAAGTCGACACCGCCTGGCACACCACCGCAACCGAGCTCGCACCCCGCCTCGTCAACGCCGATATCTCCTCCGGCCGCGATTGTCCCGCACTCTTCGAGCAGGTCCGAGGACATCGCATGGCAAAGGCCGCCCTCGAAAACGCCGTCTGGGATCTCGACGCCCAACAGCAGGGAATTGCCCTCTCTAAACTTCTCGGCGGCACCCGCGACACGCTCCCCTGCGGCGTCTCCATCGGCATCCAGCCCACGCCCGAGCAACTCATGCAGGCTATCGCCAAAGAACTCTCCTCCGGCTATCAGCGCATCAAGCTCAAGTGCAAACCCGGCTGGGACACCAACATCTTCGCCATGGTCCGCGAGCGCTGGCCCGAAATCCTCCTCAGCTGCGACGCCAACTCCGCCTACCGCCTCGACGACGCCGACCATATCGCCGAGTGGGACCAATTCAACCTCCTCATGATCGAGCAGCCGCTCTGGTACGACGACTTCTATTTTCACGCGCAGCTCCAGCATCGCATCACAACACGCATCTGTCTCGACGAGTGCATCCGCAATTGCCGCGATGCACGCGCGGCCCTTGAACTCGGCAGCGGCAAGATCATCAACATCAAGGCCGGCCGCGTTGGCGGCTTCACCGAAGCTATTGCCATTCACAACGTAGCCCAGGAGTTTGGCATCCCCGTATGGTGCGGCGGCATGCTCGAAACAGGTATTGGCCGCGCTCACAACATCGCCATCTCCTCGCTCCCCAACTTCTCCCTTCCCGGCGATGTCTCCGCCTCCAAGCGTTACTGGGCACAGGACATCATCGAGCCCGAAGTAACGGTCAGTCCCACCGGCACCATCACGGTCCCCACCGCTCCAGGAAGCGGTTTCGCCGTGCAGTCGGACCGGATCGAGCGCATCACTGTCCGCCGTCAAACGCTGCGGCGTGGCGATGGCAGGATCAGCTGAGTCTCTTGTCACAACTGCAGTCACCGCGTTGTTAGAAATTCGATCAATCTATTGCACGCACCGAATGTTTGCTTCATTTACAGGTTAGTCGTCAGATTCCCCACGTCCGCTAATGGTGTAGTCTCGGCCAGCTTGGTTTATAGTCGGGCTTGTTACTCGGGAAACGTGATGCTTACGCTCCCTCGGCCATGGAGCGGCCTTATACCTATGATTCCAAATGAAGGTGCAACTGTCATTGGGCGCGAGATCAAGTTTCGTGGTGAGATCTCAGGATCGACCGACCTACTGATTGATGGCGAAGTGGATGGAGTGATCCGCCTCATGGCTGCGCGGCTTACAGTGCGTGCCGACGGACGTGTTCGTGCCACCATCGTCGCTCAGGACGTCGTTGTGATCGGCCTCATTGAGGGAGAGATTCGCGCCACGGGGCGTGTAGAGCTTCGTGACGGAGCCGTCGTTGTGGGTGACGTCTTTGCTGCTCGTTTGTCCATTGAGGAAGGGGCTACGCTGCGTGGAAGCGTTGATCCCTCCAGAGCCGGTGAACCGTTCGCCGATTCTTCGAATGCAACCCATGGCAGCCGTAGCTGATCCTCGCGTACAGCGGAGTACCCCGTCATGTTTGGCATCTTCAAGAAAGAACACGGATCTACCCCGCACAGTGCAGGGAGACAACCTCGACACTCGCGCGGCTGGATAGAAGTTCGCTCCTACCTCCAGAAGACTGAATCTCTGCGCGTTCTCGATTTCGGATCAACCTCGCCTGTAAACATCAACTACCTCACGACACTCGGTCATAGTGTCTACATGGCAAATATTGTCGAGGATGCAACTCGCCCCGAGTGGTTAAAGCCAGCGAAACTCTTCGACCCTAAAGACGCTGAGCCCGAGTTTGACATCGATCGCTTCATAGAAGCTAACCTCGACTTCTCTGGCCGCGACTTCGATGTCATTCTGCTCTGGGATACGGCGAACTTCCTTCCACCCGCGATGGTGCCTGCACTCTTCGCCAGGCTTCGCAAAGTCCTTCGCCCCGATGGCAAGCTGTTGGCCTTCTTTCACGGACGCCTGACAGGACCGGAGACCGCTTTCTCCCGCTTTCAACTTGGCGATGGAGACGAACTGCTTGCTCTCGACAGTGGTAATTTCCCTGTGCGTCAGGTCTACCAGACGCGACAGGTAGAGAAGTTTCTCGAGGGTTATAGCAGTGTTCGGTTTTTCTTAGGTAAAGATAACGTGCGCGAAGTTATCGCGGTACGATGAATCTTTCTTGTTATCCATGTAAAAAGGTAGCTATCTTCGATAGCTACCTTTTCGTGTCTTTACCATCAATCGAATAACTTTATTTCTTCACGGTGGGTTCTTTTTTTACTGCTACTTTCTTCGCAGCTTTCGGAGTCTCATTGCGACGCTCTGCCCAGCGATGCTTCATAGCGTCGGCAATCCGCTTGCGACCCTCTGGACTCAGGTTGCGTTTACGCTTCGCAGGTTTGGCTAGAGTCGCCGTCTTTGCCGGGTTAGTGCTCCCCTTGGGACGTCCACGGCGCGGCTTCGTTCCTACGTTGCTGTCATCTAGATCAACCAGTACTGCGCGGGCTTGCTGTAGCGAGGCAATCTTTGCGTCGATCTCAGCAACAATTTTACGAATGTCCATTACATTTGATCCTTTCCCTTGGTCCCTAATCTTTCAGCTATTCTGATTTCTTAAGTAACATGCTGAATTCTATAGGTCGCATCAACCCAGCTGCAAATAAATCTTCTCTGTTTGTTACAACAGAATCCAACGGATTTATTGAGTGTGAATTTTATGGGGCTGATGAAAAGGAATTTGGATGATTCGCCGGAACAAGCTGTTCCTGCGTCAAATGACAGATCACGTTGTCGCGCTGGGCGGGACTACCGTGTTAGGCCACGATAGGAGAACAGCCTTTTTCAAGCTCTGCTATTACGTCGAGGGCGCTGTAGTGAGACTCGCCCGGCGGCAGGAACTGAGCTACGGTACTTAGATCATCTCCCGCAGTGACAATTCCTAGTTCCACGCGTTGTCCGTTGAGCACTTGTGGGAAGCCGACGTTCGCAAGCAGCGCGTTGCAGATACACTTTCGGCCAACGATGTCTTCGGCGTTTCCACCCTTCGAAACATACAACGAAAGTGGCTCGGCAGGACAACGGTAGCCAATCTCTCCTTCGGAGGTGCGGTAAGGCTCACGGAGGAAGCCGAGATTGCAGATGCGTGGTCGAGCTGCGTACAGTTCAGCCTCTGAATAGGTGCCTTCCAACTGCGCGACCTTGAAGGGGAATCCAGTGGGCGATGCCAAAGGGTCGGTGAAGACGTGCGATGTTCCAGCGATGACTTTAGCCAGCAGATCGCGTTTGTAGTCTTCTCGCAAACCGGACTCTGATGCGAATTCAAATGCTGTTCCTACCTGGACGCCAGTGGCACCCTGGGCAAGTGCTTCGCGCAGTTTCTCCGGGTGTCCATAACCTCCTGCCAGCCAGAAGGGAACTCCTAAGTCACAGAGCTTGGCGATGTCTATGTCGTCCCGTTCGCCGTAGATAGGTTCGCCGGATTCGGTGAGTTGCAGTTTGCCGCGAGGCGGAGCGTTGTGTCCGCCAGCGGTGCGCATCTCGATGATCAGACCATCTACACGCCCGTTCGCCTTCTTCACCATGGTTGTCGCAAGTGTGTTCGAAGAAACGATTGCCAGGAATTTGGGGCGAGTCAAGGGAGCAAGTTTGCGTTCAGCAAATTCGGCTGGGTTGAAGCGCATCATCGTATCGTCGCCTTCAATCGAACCATGGACATGCATGTTGTATTCGGCAGGCTGATGATTCGCGAAGAGATCGAGAACTCCTGGAAATTTCAACGGGATTCCTGCTCCCATCAGTACATACTCGACGCCACCTAGCATCGCTCCGTAGACACAGGGCAAGAGGGCGGCCTGGATCTTCTCGAGGTAGTTGATGCCTACAGGGTTGTTGTGGCCTTCGCGGGCGAGGAAAACTTCGACGAAGTTGCTTACGATGCAGAGTTCAGCGAGTTCACGCGGATTCTCCCTGGCTAGCAAGGGAACGGTGCGATAGGGGGTTCGCTCGGGCTTGCCGCCGGGGACAAAGTAGGTGTCCAGGACGCGCTTGGCCATGGCGGGAAAGGGGAATGCGTCCATGCCGCGGCGCATGTGTCCACCTTCATCGCCATCCTGTAAACGGCGCGACAGGATCTGATCGAGGGCTGTGCCAGACACTACCCCAAGTTGCCCGGCGCGCGATACGGTCTGCGCCAGCTTCCAGTTCGATACTCCTACGCCCATGCCGCCTTGGATGATCCTGCAATACTCACGCATAGTTAGATTGTTTCACTTACATAACCTGCGAACCGTATTAGTTTTGTAACTCTATCGCTAGAGGCAAACCTTTTTGTATCAAATAGTTGGCTGATTTGTGATACGCATCACAGGAGGCTTTCCCATGTTGTGATCTCACTGCGTGCCCGGAGTTAGTTCTTGCTGGTTTGGTGCGATCGTTGGCATCTCGGATTCGGCGTGCGGACTGTAGGGCGCCTCCCCGGTTGGAGGAGAAGTTCGCCGGGAGACGGCGAAGCCTTCGTCGGCGGTGCTGCGCGCACGGCGGGAGACTTCGCGGTGCTGCGCGCACGGCGGGAGGCTTCGCGTGGCCGCCATGGGGGAGGGGGGTACCCCCCTCCCCCTATTTGCTGATTTGAATGGAATCAGTGGGTTGCAGCCACAGAATTCCGTAAAATCCTGCAGCCAAACGGGTTATGGGTAAAAAGTTGATTCGATGTGGCTTAGTTGCCAATGTAGATGCAACGCCCCGTAAAGGTTCCATCTAAAGGGGTTACGGGTAAAATATTGATTCGATTGTAGTTATGGGTTAGGGGTCCCAGGGAGGATCAAGTCGATAGAACACCCTGATTTAAGTATAGCGAATGGGTAGGGGTAACTATGCCAAGTTTTGAAAAGATTTATCGCCAGTGTTGACGGGGGTTTTGTAGGTTTTGGGGGCCGTGGGGGGCTTGACAAGGTTTGGAGCGGACAGAGGGACGGCTTCGCGTGGCTGGGTTTGGCGGTGTGGGTGGCGCGGAAGTAAGAACGGGAGACAGCAGGTTCGCTCGCTTCGCTCAGAATGACAGAAAGAAATGCAAGGGCAACGGCAAATGCAAGGGCTGGGGCTGGGGCTGTGGCTGGGGCTGGGGCTGGGGCTGGGGAGGCTGTGCCGGGCGGGGAGTGGATGCCCTTGGGTGGCTGCGCTGGGGTGAGTCGGCTGAGCTTCGAAAGCATCTTATGGAGACGAATGGCGGATGCGCAAAGGACTGGCGAGGGGGCAACGGACGCGCGCCGGGTGGGGCGGTATGCGCATGCGTGGAAGGCGCTGCGGCACCGGAACTTCAAGCTGTTTGTGAGCGGGCAGAGCATCTCTCTGATTGGGACGTGGATGACGCGGCTGGCGACGAGCTGGCTGGTGTGGAGGCTGACGCACTCGGCGCTGCTGCTGGGGGTGGTGGGATTTGCGGGACAGATTCTGACGTTTGCTCTGGCGCCGTTTGCGGGAGTGCTGATTGAGCGGATGGACCGCAGAAAACTGCTGGTGTGGACGCAGTCGCTGGCCGGGGTGCAGTCGCTGGCGCTGGCGTGGCTGACACTGACGAAGGTGATTACGATCGAGGAGATTATCGGGCTGAGTGCGCTGCAGGGACTGATCAATGCGTTCGATATGCCGGGGAGGCAGTCGTTCCTGGTGCAGATGGTGGAGGACAGGGGAGACCTGGGGAATGCGATTGCGCTGAACTCGTCGATGGTGAATGCGGCGCGGCTGGTGGGGCCGGCGCTGGCGGGGATTGTGATTGCGGCGGTGGGCGAGGGGTGGTGCTTTGCGATCGATGGAGTGAGTTATGGGGCGGTGATTTTGTCGCTGCTGATGATGCGGGTGAAGCCGCTGGGAATTCAGCGCGCGGCGGTGTCGATGCTGGAGCAGTTGAAGGAGGGGTGGACGTATGTGAGTACGTTTCGTCCGATCCGGTCGATCCTGCTGCTGTTTGCGCTGGTGAGTTTGATGGGGTGGCCGTATGCGGTGCTGCTGCCGATCTTTGCGGCGCAGGTGCTGCATGGAGGAGCGCATACGCTGGGGTTTTTGACGGGAGCGTCGGGGGTGGGGGCGCTGGTGAGCGCGCTGTCGCTGGCCGTGAGAAAGACGGTGCTGGGACTGACGCGGATGATCCAGATGGCGGCGGCGGTGTTTGGGGTGGGGCTGATTTTATTTGGGCTGAGCCACGTGCTGTGGCTGAGCATGCTGCTGATGCTGGTGATCGGGTTTGGGATGATGCAGGGGCTGGCGGCCAGCAATACAGTGATCCAGACGCTGGTGCCGGAGGACAAACGAAGTCGCGTGATGAGCTACTACACGATGGCGTTTGTGGGGATGGCACCGTTTGGGAGCTTGCTGGCGGGAGGGTTGGCGCACCTGCTGGGTGCTCCGCATACGGTGATGATTACGGGGACGTGCTGCGTGCTGGGGGCGCTGTGGTTTACGGTGGAGCTGCCAGCGGTGCGGAAGGTGATGCGGCCGATTTATGTGGAGATGGGGATCCTGCCAGGGGTGGAAGAGCAAGCAGGGACGTGAGCTGGTTTGCGGAGGGTGATGGGCGTCGCTGTTGCTTGCGGGTAGTGTTGTCCGGGCGGGTAAAATGCGGTGTCGGACACAACTCCTGAAGTTCGTGGCGGCATCTACGTCTGGAACGCAAGGAAAACGCGAGACTCGCAGATCCCGATGCTGCATTCGTGCCATGTGGCTGATACGCGTTGATACTCCGAGGTATTTCTTAGTGAGCAGCATCATGCGAAGCGGGATGGTTCGAGGGACGATTTCATCTCTGTTTCAAGCCGTGCAGGAGGCGGTGGGCGTCAGCGTGACGCCGACGCATTTCTACTTTCCGGTGCCGAGTCTGAAGTCTCTTCAGAAGAAGGATTGGGGCGCTTGCCGTCCTTGTGTTTCGATCGACTTTCGGTTGGAGAAGCAGATCGAAAGGCTCGATGGGGAGGTCCTGCCGTTCGCTGCTGAGTGGAACTTTCCTGAGTCGTCGGTTGGCAAAGAGCACGAGTTTCATTTCAATAATGGATTCTTCGAGCGTGTGGATGCCGAGGTGGCGTACTCGTTTGTGCGGCAGAACAAGCCGAAAAGAATCATTGAAATTGGAAGCGGAAATAGCACTCTGGTGCTGGGGGCGGCGCTGGAACGGAATCGCGCGGAGGGGTTTGCGGGCGAGTTGATCAGCATCGACCCGCATCCTGTGGCGTATCTGAAGCGTGGTGTGCCGGGGCTGACGCGGTTAATCGTGAGTCAGGTGCAGGAAGTGCCGCTGGAGCTGTTCGGGACGTTGGGGGCGAATGACATTTTGTTTATCGACTCCAGCCATGTGGTGTCGATGGATAACGATGTGTTGTATGAATGTCTGCGGATTCTTCCGGTGCTGGCGCCGGGCGTTCTTGTACATTTTCATGACGTGTTTACGCCGCTGGATTACCCGAAGAAGTTTGTGATGACGAACCTGTGTTTCTGGAGCGAGCAGTATTTGCTGGAAGCGATGCTGTCGTTCAATTCGGCGTTCAAGGTGGTGTGGTCGAGCAGCGCGATGCAGCAGTTTCATCCGGAGATTTTGAGGAGGTCGTTTCCTGAATGGGAGGGAAGTTTTTCGCGGATGCCGAGCGCGATGAAGGTGTTCGCACCGACGCTGGATGGGAAGAATGTTTGGCCCTGTAGCTTCTGGATCGCGAGGGGGTAGGGGTTGCAGTTACTGCTGATGCCAGGTGGTGTCGACGCGGACGGGGATTTCGTTCTTGATGGGGACGGTGAAGAACGAGGGTGGA
This sequence comes from Acidobacteriaceae bacterium, assembly GCA_036510715.1. Classification (GTDB taxonomy): domain Bacteria; phylum Acidobacteriota; class Terriglobia; order Terriglobales; family Acidobacteriaceae; genus Granulicella. Next base: position 1,004 of record DATCDL010000563.1, on the reverse strand, counting down.
TCGATTTTGAAGTCGGCGAGGGTGGAGGGGACCGTGCCGGTGATGTGGTGGGAGTTGCCCTTGATGACCTGATGGAAGGGGACGTGGGTGAAGTGGGCGGTGGTGCCGGCGAACACAACGTCGAGGTCGCAGTTGAAGTCGGGAGAGTTGATGTCCGACTGGAGTAGGCGAAAGCGGACGGTGACGATGGGGAAGTCGGCGCCGCGGGTGACCTGGAGCATGTGGAGATCGCGGTTGGTGTCGCCGGAGTCGAAGGATTTAACCGGGACGGCGAGGAGGAAATTGCACTGGAGAGCCTGGCAGATGCCTTTGCCTCGCGCGGCGTGGCTGACGCCATCGACTTCGTGGAGCGGGTGGGACATGTGGTAGGTGAGGGTGGACTGGTCGAGAACCCAGGTTTGATTGGATTGCGCGAAGGCGGGGACTGCCAGGAGCAGGAGGACTAAGAGGCGTGGAATTTTCATAGAGTTGGGAACTTCATCGACTTTAGAGATGGAGGTGGATGGGCCAGGAGACGGCGATGATAGAGGCTCCGTAGGCGATGGCGGTGGTGAGGGCGACGGCGGAGTGGTACTGCTCGATGCCGCCGGGCTTGTGGCCGTTGGCGATGTCGTTGAAGGCCATGGTGCCGAGGATGGGTGTGAGGATCATGCCGGGGGCGTGAATCCAGATGAGGTATTTATGGAGCTTGATGCCGCCTCGGACGGGGCCGTCGGGGACGCGGGGGGCGCGGATGGCGTAGTACGCCGTTGCTCCGTACATCCCGATGCCGAGGGCCGCGATGCCGACATGGGCGTCGCGTGAGGCGGTGCTGGTGTAGTTGTTGCGGGAGGGCGTGGCTCCGGCTCCGCTGATGCAGGCGGCGGCGATGGGGATGACGGTCCAGAGGCCGAGCGCCTGGTGGACCTTGAGCATGTGGGTGCGGCGGTCGAGGCGAGCCTGGAGGTCGGGGTCGGGCTTGGTCTGGGCGGGGGTGAGGCCAAGATCGCTGAGGGAGGGGGTGG
>DATCDL010000562.1:0-6947 GCA_036510715.1 Acidobacteriaceae bacterium | reverse complement strand
AAGGCAGCAGCCGCCCCTAGCTCCGCGGGATCGCCCATGCGCTGGAACCCAGTCATCGAGCCGTAGGCCTTCAGGCCCTCCTCCCCCAGTGCGGCCGTCGCGAGTTCGGTCGCGATCGCGCCGGGCGACAGCACGTTGACGCGGATGCCGGTGCCCTTCAGGTCCTCCACCCAGGTGCGCGCGAGGTTGCGCACGGCCGCCTTGCTGGCGCTATAGGCGGTAAAGGCCGGAGCGCCCGTGGTGCCGGCGCTCGATCCGGTCAGGATGATCGAACCGCCCTTGCCCATCAGCGGCAGTGCCTTCTGGACTGTAAAGATCGTGCCCTTCACATTGGTGTCGAACGTTTCGTCAATGTGCTTGGCGGTGATCTCGCCAAGTTTAAGCTGGCTTCCCACCCCGGCATTGGCGAAGACGATGTCGAGGGTTCCGCGCTGGGCCTTTACCGCCGTGTAGAGTTGGTCGAGGTCGGCCTCATCTGAGACCGAGCCCCTAACCGCGCGGGCATTGGGCCCGAGGTCGGCTACAGCGGCGTCGAGCACTTCCTGCCGGCGGCCGAAGATGAAGACGAAGGCGCCCTCCTCTATGAAGCGCTTTGCTGCGGCGAGGCCGATGCCAGTAGCGCCCCCGGTGATGACTGCAACTTTTCCTTCAAGCTTTCCCATAAGTACTCCCATTGGTCGATCTGTAGAATTCAGTACAGTAGAGTAGAGTTCTTTGGCAGCGGACGAGAACTGCTCAGGAGTCCCAATATTTTGTCTATTCGTCCAAAATAGAGCTGGCCCGAGCTGTCTTGCACCTTTTGATTGAGCTGGGACGCGCGGCTCCAGATAAGGCGTGGAGGAGTTGCGACGGAAGGAGAACGTCCGTCATGGTAGAAGCCTTCTCCTGATGGTGCGCTTGTCCGACAAACGAAGCTGTGCTGTTTTGCACGAGTCTCACACCGCACTATGGATTTCAAGAGCAGGGGGAACTAAGTTGGATCCGATAACTGACATCTTCAAAACAATGCACGTAACCGCTTTTGGTCAGCACAGGCTCGAAGCGACAGCCCCGTGGGGCTTGATACAGGAAAAACAGCCTGAAGAAAAAGTCACGCCTTCCTGCAAGAGGATGTCCCCCACAGATCTGGCGCACTTCGCCATGCTTTCGCGCGGCAACTGCTGGCTGAGCATGGAAGGCATGCCGAAGCCGATTCCCCTCACCGGTGGTGACTTCTTCTTGGTGGCCCGGGGGACTTCGATTGTCTTGCGCGATAGCCCGCGAACACGTCCAAGGTCAACCTTCCGCGAGATCGGGGCCACTGCCCAAAGCAACGTCGCTCACTTTGGAGGTGGTGGCGTACCAACGACCATTGTCTGTGGGTCCTTCAGTTTCGATCGCGCCAGCCTGAGGCCCATCACCCAGCTATTGCCGAACTTCATTGTGATCAAGGCCGATCAGGCACGCACGCTTGCTCTTCACAACACGCTTCAGGCGCTGGCATCAGAAATGGCAGAACAGGCGCCTGGATCAGGGGTCGTCGCGACTCGACTGGCTGAGGTTCTGTTTATCCAGGTTCTTCGGGCGCATATCGCTTCGGAGCCGGAACGCAACAAAGGATGGCTTCGCGCCGTTTTCGATCCTCAGCTCGGCATTGCTCTGAGTGCCATCCACGACAGACTGAATACACCCTGGACGGTCGAATCTCTGGCCGAGGCGGCGGGCATGTCTCGCTCCGCATTTGCAGCGCGATTTAAAGAGCTGCTCGGACAAACACCGCTGGAATATGTAACTGCGTGGCGGATGCAGAAGGCGATTCAGTTGCTCGAACAGCGTGATAAGAAGCTCATTGATGTCGCTCGGTTGGTCGGTTACGAGTCCGACGCTGCGTTCAGTAAGGCTTTCAAGCGAGTTGTTGGAGCCAACACTGGTGAATACAGCAAACGTGGTTCTGAAGGCCGCGGTCATGCCGGAATGACAGAAGCCTTTTGAAGCGGAGTATTCGACTGGAGCCTACTTTGGCGTCCATCGCATGTCGCGTCCGACCAGCGTCCCAATCGGAGGCAAGCCAACCTTGGGCGGAGGGAAATCCAATGACGGGCTTACTGATCGGGTCTAAGAATGTCCTTTACTGCTACTTGTTCGCGGGCGGAAGTCAGTGAACAATCCTTTGGGATTCGCTCCATGAAGTCGCGGATCGCGAGCAGTACCGATGTACTCTCCTAGAAAGTCGAGCAAGACTTGAACCTTCGGGGTCAAGCGTGACTGGCCGGAGAAGAGCGCGCAAAGCGTGAGGGGCTGAGTGCTCCAATGCGGCAGGACTTGGACGAGATGTTCGCCCGTCTCCGGCCATTTCCCCATGTAAAGAGGCAACAGTGCAATGCCGGAATGTCGTAAGACCAGTTTCAGGAGTACAGTTGGGTCATTCGTAACAACCTGGAATTGAATGTTAGGCGCTGCGGTCGTGGTTCCGCGACTCAGTCTCCAAGCTCCTGAGCCAATGCAGGTGTGTGCAAGCAGTTCCTCAGGGCGTGAGGGCAGGCCGAATCTCTTGATGTATTGCTTACTGGCGAAAAGACCCCGCTTTGCGGCGGGATAAGCCGGCACTCGACGCATGGAATCTCCCGGCGCCTTCACCTTAAAGAAGACATCAATGTCTTCGCGGGGTTCCTGATCCGCTCCCGGAATATACGACTCAATTTCAACCCGCAATTCCGGATATCGCTCTATCAACTCCGTGAGTAAAGGCGCGAAGATCAGATGAGCCATGGTGACAGGGCAGGCGACCTTAATGAGTCCAATTGGCCGTTCACGCCGGACAGCCAGCGTTTGACTACCCTCATGCAGGGTGCGGAGCGCTCTTCTGCAGACCTGCAAATACTCTTTGCCGAAATCTGTGAGGATAAGTCCGCGCGAGCTTCGACGGATCAGCAGCACGTCGAGACTCTTTTCCAGACGCGTGAGAGCGCGGCTCACCGTAGAGGTCGGTAGCCTCAATTTGCCGGCTGCCGATGTGAGGGTGCCTTGCTGTCCTACCACCGTAAAGATGCGGATGTCATTGAGGTCAGGCACGTCCATACTCGCTATTTTAAGCCGAATCGTCTGTGCAGTATTGACCTATCTGCGCAAGCTCTGCCAAACCATATTGCGTCAGCGCAAAATACTTTTGCCCAAATGAGGATTTCGATCTGAAGCATACGGGCATCTACCTTAATACGGTCGACGACATATGCGCCGATAGCGAAGTAATTGAAGCGTTGGGGCGAGATGATTCACGGAGAAGCGGAAATGAAAATTTTGGCAATAGGCGGAACTGGAAACGTAGGCAGTGGGGTTGTCACAGAGCTCCTCAAACGTGGCGCTGACGTTCGAGTCCTTGTTCGCAAGCAGCCGGAGGCGGGCAAACTCCCTGACAGCGTGGAAGTCGCAATCGGCGATCTCCTCGATCCAGTCGCGGTCGAGGCGGCTATGCAGGGAGTCGACAAGCTATTCCTATTGAACGCGGTCGTTGCGGATGAGTTGACGCAGGCGCTGATCGCCTATGGCTTAGCAAAGCGGATTGGGTTGAAGCACGTGACCTATCTCTCTGTTTTCAAAGTGCAGGAGTTTCGCGACGTTCCGCACTTCGCGTCGAAACTTGCTGTTGAGGGTGCATTGCGCGAGTTCGGCGTGCCGTACACCATTCTGCGTCCCGGATACTACATCCAGAATGATCTCGGACTGAAGGATGTTCTGACGGGGCCGGGGCTTTACCCAATGCCTCTGGGCACCGCCGGGATCGCCGCAGCAGACATGCGCGATATAGCGGAAGCTGCTGCGATCTCGCTCACAGAGGAGGGTCATGAAGAGCAGACCTACGACATTGTTGGATCCTCTCTTATCAGCGGTCCAGGAAACGCGGCATTATGGAGCAAACTGCTCGGCAAAGAAATTAAGTACACAGGACATGACTTCGAACAGTGGGAACAGGGTATGCGCGCGCGAATGCCGAGTTGGAGCGCGTTCGATCTTCGCATGATGCTCCAAGGGTACTTCGACAGAGGGTTCGCATCGACGGAGACGGAAGTTGCGCGCCTGACGAAACTGCTCGGTCATGTGCCACGCAGCTATGAGCAATTTGCGATCGAAACCGCAAAGATATGGAAGTCAGAATCCGCCTGAGGTACGCAATCGAAGAGCTTAGCCAACCTTACTCAGAGGTCAGAGTAAAGCCACGACGACATCCAAAAGCGAACATCCTTCGAAGAATTGAACGCGAACTAGGAGGTCAGGAATGGCCCAAACAAGCACGTCGGAAATTGCAGAATTTCGCAGCGAGACCGCAGTGGTAAACGGCACACGCCTGCACTACTGGATCGGCGGTAACCCGCGTGGAAAGCCGGTCTTGCTCTGGCATGGGTTTCTTTCAACCGCCTACAGCTGGTACAAGGTGATGCCTCTTCTCGCCGAGGCAGGATATTCCGTTCTGGTGCCGGATATGCGCGGTTATGGCGACTCGGATAAACCATCAGGAACCGAGGTCTACGACGCTCGAGCACTTGCGGAAGAGTTCCGAGCACTTGTCCAGCAGATTGAGTTCGGAAACGGCCGGAAATTGGTCCTTGTGGCGCACGATATGGGCGCGCACCCGGCGCTGATCTGGGCTGCAGATCGCCCCGATGAAATCGCTTGCCTCGTGTACATGGAAGTCCCGACCATGCTCGAAGAGTTCTTGTCGAAGGTGATTGTGTACACACCGGAGGCAATGGCGAAGGGATCCATGTGGTGGTGGATTCTCCCGCTAGCACCTGGTGTACCCGAACGTCTTATAGTGGGCCACGAGCGCGCCTTCCTCACGTGGTTCTACGAAGGTGCCACCGCAGATCCAGCGTCCATCACGGAAGGGTCGATTGAAGAAACGCTTCGCAGCTTTAGCGGAATAAAAGGTGTGCTTGGTGCGCTTGGCGTGTATCGTGCCGCGTTTACCACCATCGACCAGACCACGCCCTTGAAGAAGAACAAGGTCGAAGTTCCTGTTCTTGCCATTGGCGGTGAGCAAGCGCTCGGGGCTAAGGTCGCGCAGATGGTCGAGGTCGTCGCAAAAAATGTGACTGGAAAAGTCATTCCTGCCTGTGGCCACTTTATTCCGGAAGAACAGCCCGTAGAGTTCATGCGGCTCTTTCAGGAATTCGCAGAGGAGATGGCCTGACCATGGCCGATCTCAACCGGCGGTCTGTCCTGGCGCTTGCCGCAATGGCTGGCGCAGGATTTTATCCTTCAACTCTTTGGGCCTCTGCAGTTTTGGGCAGCCCATCCGTTACGTCGAAGCCTCAAGACTCAAAAAGGAGAACTGGCATGTCCGAGTCCACCCCGCAATACCCACCTCTTCCACCCGACGATTTGAAGCGCACTCTTACGCGCGCACGCCCGGACACCGATCAGACATTGCCCCACATCGGCCTTGTTGGCGACACCTACACCATCACTGTCTCCGGTGAGGAGACTGCGGGGCGCTTTTGCGTCATCGACATGCACATCCCACCAGGCGGCGGTCCGCCACCGCACCGCCACGATTTCGAAGAAACCTTCATCCTGTTGGAAGGCGAGATGGAAGCCACGTTCCGCGGCAAGAAGTCCCTTGTGCGCGTCGGCGAGACCATCCACGTCCCTGCAAACGCACCGCATCAGTTCCACAACTCTTCATCGAGCCCGGTTCGTCTACTTTGTATCTGCTCACCTTCCGGACAGGAGAAGTTCTTTCAGGAGGTTGGCGTCCCGGTGGCGACTCGCACCACGGCTCCGCCCAAGCTAGATAAGGATCAACAGCAGCAATTCATGGAGAAAGCCAAGGCACTTTCTCCGAAGTACCATACTGAGCTGTTGAAGGAAGAGTAGCAAGTAAAATCTTCCGGAAGAGGGCGCTGCCGGTGGCGTTAGGACGCCTATCCATTACGTACTCTCGCTCACGCGACCGCGAACCTTGCAGCTCTAAGCTTGATGACCGTATGGATGAGACTCGCTTGCAACTTCAAAGGGGCTGCGCAAGGGGACCGGCCTTGACGCATAAGTTCTTAGATGCCGACCTGTATTTGCCAATGCTGATCTCAACTGGTGATAACAGTCAGTATGGAGTGACCGGCGCCGATGCCGCCGACCGTGGGTTAAGCTTTGAGCGTCCGAAGGACGCACAGTTCAGAGCCACAAGCGGAGGGGAGCCGGTCATGAAGGAAAAGTTACGATTTTTAGGTTTGGATGTCCATGCCGAGACGATCGCTGTAGCGGTCGCGGAGCCGGAAGGCGAAGTGAGGAGTTTGGGAACGATTCCCAACCGCGCTGAGTCTATCCGCAAGTTGATCAAGAAGCTTGGTCCGGCAGCCAAGTTGAGAGCATGTTACGAAGCCGGACCGACGGGCTACGTTGTGTACTGGCAGCTGGCAGAACTGGGCGTCGAGTGCGAAGTTGTGGCACCCACGCTGGTACCAGTCAAGGCGGGTGATCGAGTCAAGACCGATCGGCGGGATGCTGAGAAGCTGGCACGTTGCCATCGATCCGGGGATCTGACGGCGGTGTGGGTTCCCGATGAAGGTTCCGAGGCCTTGCGCGATCTTGTGCGTGCCCGCGAAGCAGCCAAGCAGGATCAGACCCGAGCACGCCATCGCTTGAGCAAGTTTCTTCTGCGCTCCGGTCAGCGTGCACCGACCGGAGTTAGGCCGTGGACACGCCCGTATCTGATATGGGTCGCGCAGCTTCGTTTCACGCAGATAGCTCAGGAGTCCACACGCCAGGATTATCTGCACGAGGTCGAGCACATGCGGGAGCGGGTCGCGCGGCTAGAGCAAGCCATCATGGAAGCGGTGAAGCTGGCATCTCCGGCGCTGCAACAAGTCATTAACGATCTACAGGCACTGCGCGGTATTGCAGATATCTCGGCAGTAACCATTGCGAGTGAGTTGGGCCAGGTATCTCGCTTTGAGAGCGCTCGCCAGCTG
>DATCDL010000561.1:0-26108 GCA_036510715.1 Acidobacteriaceae bacterium | reverse complement strand
GCGCGCCCTTGGGAGACTTGGCGTAGCGGTACTCTTCGGGCGTGTAGGGACGCGGCTTGCCGTCGGCACCGCCGCCGTACTTGCCCCAGAAGTGCTGCTCGACGGAGGTGGGGAGGATGACTTCGAGGCCGGTGTCGTGCGCGAGCGAGGACCAGCCTCCGGTGGGAGCGTTGATGGGGAGTGGCTGGCCCTTGCCGCAGAGTTTGCCGTCTATCCACGCGACGTCTTCGGGGAGGAAGATGTCATCGTTCTGCCACTGGGCTCTTTCATCGATCCAAAGACGCCAGTCATCGTCGGGGATCAGCACGCCGTTCTCCGGATAATTCTCAGCGTGAGGCTGCATGGCGAACAGGCCATGCGGATCGTGGGGAAGGCAGGCAGCAGTCGCTCCGACAGCCATCGTCTTGAGCAGTGTGCGACGCGAGAGGTGGGTTTGTGGAGACACGATGCAGAGTCCTTTCGTAACAGGATAGGAGGATTTCAGAACAACTCAGTGGCCCGGAACGATGAGTGGCGCAGCCAACTGATCCACAGTTGGAACGAGCCGTCCAAGGCTGGATAGATACGGGATCACTGGCGAGTCTGGAAGAGATTTCAACCCAGCCAGCGTGCACTCGGCTGCCATAAATGATCCGGGCGATGTCATGTGAACAGGTTCCGAGTCATAAAACAGGCCGGTGTTGACTCCCCGCTGAGAAACGCGACGAGGGCGAGGATCAACCATTTTTTTTTGTGCATACAAATCTCCTTTGCCGTGGATAAGGTTCGTTTGGAGGGTCGGCAGATGTTTCTGTGCCGAGCGACTACCGCACGCTGGGGCCAACGCGGAAGGGATGCGCTGCAGCGAAGCCTTTGGGGTCCCATGGATACGCATACTTCTGATCTCCGAATATTTGGTGTTGAGCGGCGGATCATCTGGCACGATTCACTTGCGCGGAAGGCATTGACTGCGCCGGAGATGCGGGAATGCCTATAACGTCTGGTCCTAACTCAACAAGCTGGTCGCCGCTCTCGGCGCGTTTGTCAGGATGATCCGCGGCGTCAAATCTGTCGGCCTGAGCCTGGGTCATGGTGCTGAGGAGCTTGTCGGACATGCTGAGCAGATCGACGAACGTAACGCCCTCCTGTTCAGCAACGCGGCGGGCGGCGTTGGCATAGAGTTGGAGGTCAGCGTTATGGAGCTTTCCGTTGTCAAAGGTGCGGCGGGCCAGTGGGGAGATGATTACGGGAAGAGCACCGATGGCGCGCACATCATGAATGAAAAGAAGTAGGTTGGCCGCATAGGTCGTATCAGGATCGGTGTGGCGCTTGGGGTCGGGCTTCTCATCGTTGTGGCCAAACTGTATGAGATAGTAGTCGGCCGGCTCCGCAAGGGCCTCTTTCCACAAGCCTTCATCGATGTAGCTCTTGGTGCTGCGTCCGTTGCGGGCATCATCGATGCAGGTGAAGTTGGGGGACATCACTGCGCAGAAGCCCGGACCCCACCCACCCTGCATAGCTACGGTCGAGTCGCCTACGAGAACGATCCTGACCCGGCCCCCCTGAATGACACGCATAGCCTTGACGCCTTGGGGCGGAAGTTGGGCTGGAACAGGTCGCACGTATTGTGCCAGCGCGAGAACGGCCTTACCCATTCCCACGGCGACCATGCGGCCGAAGACGTAGCTGCCGCCCAAGTTGATATGCGTCTCATCGAAGACAGTCTTGCCATTGTCGTCCTTCTTGGTGATGGCCAGCTTGTTGGCCGCGGCTTCGCCGACTCTGTCGAGGTATGCAATGCTCATGTCCTGCAGGTCGATAAGGGGGACGTGCATCTCGCGAGCCACACCCTTCATGGCGTTGCTGTATGCGGTGAGGTCGGAGTGGATCTTGCCATCGGAGCCGAAGAACCGGCGGGTAAGTGGCGTGACCAGGACGGGTTTGATCCCGGCAGCGCGAGCCTCGGTAACGAAGAGACTGAGATTGGCGATGTAGTCGGGTAGGGGCACTTCGCGTGGCAGGTGCCGTGGTGAGACCTCGTCGTTGTGGCCAAACTGGATGAGCATGTAATCGGGCCGAGTCTCAAGTGCTCGTTCCCAGGGGCCGTCGGCGCGGTAGGTCTTCGTGCTGGCCCCGCCTTTCGCCATATCGAGGCAGTCGACCTGCGACGTGAGGTTTGCGCAGTAGCCGCGACCGTACCCGGCATTCTCGGTTTGGGTAGAATCACCGACGAGATCGATTCGAATCGTGGTGCCGGGCTTGCGGGCCGCTGCTGTTTGCGGGTTGAACCAGTGGGCGGGGCTGATCCACCTCGCAGGGCCCTGCTCTGCTTCGCTGGTCTGCAGGCCACCTGCACTGGGCAGGCTGGATGCTGCCTTCATGTTGATTCCTCCACTGAGAAACGCGACTAGAGCGAGGATCAACCATTTGCTTTAGTGCATACAAATCTCCTTTGGTGTGGACAAGGGTTCGTTTCAATAGGTCGCCAGATGTTCTTTGCAGGGCGGCTAACGCAAGCGATGCACCAGCCTCTGTAGCTGCTTCGCCTCATGGATCGGATTCCATCCTTCCGCTCCCTTGAGGAGCGATCTCGGATTGAGTTGGCGCTTCTCTCCTCGAGTGAGTGGCGGCGACTTCACAATCCTCTCACCGCCGTTCACACCGGGTCCATACGAATCGTATTCCCGGTAGTTCGCCGTCTTGAGGCGCCCACCCCACTCGGACCAGCCTTCCGGGGCGAGCGTCTGTTCTATGTCCGTGTGGTCGAAGTGGACCGTCGCGTAATCTCGCCACGGACGCCCGAGCACTACTTGGTCCCCTTCATTGACCCCGGTGATCTTGCAGTTGAGGAAGTAGTAGCCGGACTCTTCGGCGGGGAAGTGTTTGCTTTGCGCCGTGATCATGATCTCGTGATGTGGACGAGAGTGCAACTCGCAATGACTGAAGACAGCCTTGGCATCACCGAAGATGTAATCCACGTTTCCTTCAATGAAGCAATCGTTGAAGTACTCTCGTGAAGCAGCGCAGGTTCCACTGTTCGTACTTCCGCGACACGTCCTGCTGGCGGCGTAGAGGGTATCCTGACCGCTGAGAAGTCGAACATGATCCAGGACCGACTGATCTGAGCTCAGCTGTAGCGCCACCGCCTGCGAAGCGTCCGCGGGATCGGGGTGATCATCCCACCAGGTATTCACGATGCTCAGGTTCTCGGCAGCGAACTGGTCCGCATCTACAATGACGGTTCCCGATTTGAAGGTGCTGCCCGTGTTCTTCGCCGAGTCGCCGAAGGTGATTGTGACATCCTCAGGCTTCGCACCCAGTCCGATCAACCAAATCCCTTTTCGCGAGATCATCAACTTCTCGTGGTAGATGCCGGGCTGGATTGCGATCACCGTCGGACCCGTGGCATGGTCCACAGCCTCCTGCACAGTCTTGAAGTCCCCCGGGCCGGAAGCTGAGACTACGAGACGGGTTCGCGCCGGTTGCGCCATACAGAGAGTGCTGGCGGCAAGAATCAGTAAGAGCAAAGTGGATAGACGCGTTCGCATGGATGAGCCCTCATAAGAATAGAAGAGAAACTAAAATGAGTTCCGTTTGGCGGCACGGTCCGCTTTGGAGCAAACAGACCGCTGTCTTCCGGTAACCGATGACATTCGCGCCGAGCTCTATCCTCGGCGCGAATAAGCTATCCGCACGGACGTGATGGCAATGTCTAGAACTCGATCTGGCCTACGAGCTGCCAGTCCCTGGATGAGTTGGCCTGGCTACTAACCGTACCGAAGTTCGCGTTCCCGACGGTCGTGTTGATACCGCCAAAGACGACATTGTTGAACAGGTTGGTAACATCGGCCTGGAAGAGCGCCTTGACACTTTCCCTGATTGGGAAATACCTCCGGATGCTGACATTCGGGGCTTGGTTTACTTGGACCCCCAGCCGCTTCAGCGGTACTACCTGATGGCTTATTGGGACGCCACAGAGGGCGCAAAGCAGCGTGGCCCGCAGACCACAATCCAGTGGATCGATGAGATCGCTCCCCGGACGCAAAAATAAGGTGGCGATTGAGGCAGATGTGACCGGCTTGGCTCCGCGAGCCTGTCCCGATCCTCGCGAGCCTCCAGGTCAAGGTAGAGCGACGCGGAACGGCTGTCCGCAGTCTCTCGCGCCAGAGTCGTCTTGCCAACCTGGCGTGGCCCGATGATCGCCACAGCGGCCTCCTCGGTTAATGAATGCTAGATCTGATTAGTAACGGATCGCTCAACCACCCTTGCTCAAGCTATAGATCAGCACGAGTAGAACGATCGAGCTTACGAGAACGTACAGGCGATTTCTTTGCCGCGCAAACCCGATGACACAGAACACCACGCGGGCGACGGGCGTCGCGATCAGGAGAAGCAGACCGAACTGGATGATGCTCTTTGGGCAGAGATGCAGGAGCCCGGAAAAAATTCCGGAGATAGTACTGAGCTCTGGCCCCTCTGCACGAAAGTGCGTGTAGTTGGGGGTCGGCGACCAGGGGTGGCGGAGGTACAGCACACCTCCTGCAAAGACGACGATGGCGGCCAGGGTGATACCGAAACGGAGCATCCCGGCAACGGAGATGTCTACTTCCTGATCGGTGGGCTGGCTCATTTAGATCTTCCCCGTGATGCCGCTGTACATCATCTCGATGCCGAGGACGATGATGACGAAGGCGAACATGTATCTGAGGGTTTTGACCTTGGTTTTGACGAGGATGTGGGTGCCGAAGAGTGAGCCCGCGAGGACTCCGAGCATTACGGGCATGGCCAGGGTTGGATCGATATAACCGCGCGAGAGGTAGATGCCAGCACTCGCCGCAGCGGTGACGCCGATCATGAAGTTGCTGGTGGTGGTGGACACTTTGAAGGGCAGCTTCATAGCCTGGTCCATGGCGAGGACTTTGACAGCACCGGAGCCGATGCCGAGGAGTCCGGAGAGGGTGCCGGCACCAAACATGATTCCGAATCCTAGCGGCACGCGTTCGGCTGTGTAGGACACGGGGCCGTTGGGGCCGGGATAGGTGCCCGAGAGCTCAAGCCGCTGCGCGAGCGGATTTACCTGTCCCGCTGGTGCGTTGCTCGACCACTGGCGGAAGGAAGAGAGAGCGGAATAGAGCAGGACGACTCCGAAGATGATTGCGATCCAATGGCCGGAGATCTTGGCGGTGAGATACGCGCCGAGCAACGCACCGAGGGTGGTCGCAACTTCGAGAAACATGCCGATGCGGATATTCGACAAGCCCTCCCGCACGTAGGCAACGGCCGCGCCGGAAGAAGTTGCGATCACGGAGACCAGCGAAGCTCCAATGGCGTAGCGGATATCCACGCCGAAGAGCAGGACCAGCACGGGCACAATGACCACGCCTCCGCCTAATCCGGTAAGTGCCCCAAGCAGGCCTGCTGCGATGGATGTGGCAAAGAGCAGGGAGCTGAAGACGATCACGCTCACGGGGCCACCTGGATGGGGGGAGAGTCTTGAAGACGAATAGAGAGTACGGGACAGGTGGCGCGGGCGAGAAGGTGGTAGGCAAAGCTGGTGTGAAGATGGCGGCCAAGTTGCGACTCTGTGCGGACCCCAAGAACAATCACGCCGGCATGCTGGCGTTCGGCGCGTTCGATGAGTTGGTCAACCTCCATCCCACGCTCCAGATGGAAAGCGGGCATACACCACTCGGGGCTGCGTTCACCTAGTGCGCCCTTCATGCTTTTGCAATACTCATCCGCCAGCTCCAACTGTAGGCGTTGATTATTCGCTGCAGCGGGTGGCAGTAGTTGGCAGACTTCAATGGGTGAATCGAATGCTTCACCGAGAAAGAAAGCATAGGGAGCGGCGGCGGTTGCCTCCGGCGTAAAGTCGGAAAAGTAGAGGATCTTGTCAAAGTGTAACTGCGGATCGACACCGGATAATACATGGGCACCCACGGTGAGAGTGGGGCAACGTGCCGAGAGCAGGATTTTCTCCGTATTGGAGCCAATGAGAAGGTGCTCCAGTCCGCGATGAACACCATGGACGCCGAGGACAAGAAGATCGGCATGAAGTCGATCGACGGCACGCAGGATGGCGTCTGAGGGGATTCCTTCGTCAATGTGGGTCTCGACCGTCAAGCCGAGCCGCGTGACTCCGGCGGCGAGGACGTCCAATCGTTCCTGAGCGACTCGTCGCATGAGGCTTGGCCCGGCGGTTTCAGCCTCAACCTCCCTGGCTGCTTGCGTGAGCTCGACAATGTGGAGCATGACGATGGTCGCATGGAAGTGCTGTGCGAAGGCTGCCGCGTAGTCGAGGGCGAGGCGTGAACTCTCGAGAAAGTCAGTGGCAAACAGAATTCTACCGAGCTTGATTTCAGCAATCATGCCATTCTCCGTTGCAGACTATGGTTGTGAACCGCTTTGAAATCTGAGGGTCGCGAGATCGGCTTCGTATTCGAAACGGGCATTTGCGTCCTCAATTTGAGCCTGTGTCTGCTGAAGCTGGGCCTGGCTGAATTCGACGATGGAGCTAAGGCCGAGTCGATATCGAGTCTGCGCAAGATCAAGAGCAGTATTCGCTTGTTTGAGCAACTCAGAGGTTACACTCATTCGCTGCTGCGCGGTCATCGTGCTGAGCCACGCGGTCCTTACGTCCCGGACGATGCGATCGGTGAGTTGACGGCTCTGCTCATCTGAGGCTTTTGCCCGGAGGTCTGCCTCCGCTGCCTCGGCATGAAACTTGAAGCCATTGAAGAGGGGAATGCTGACATTGACGCCCGCACCTCCATACCAATTTTGGGGGAAATAGGTCGACGAACCGACTGGGGTGGCTCCCACTGCTCCCTCGGCAGAGACCGTTGGTAGCAACTGCTCGTGTTTTGCGTGGCTAAACCGCACATCCGCATTGTGAATCAGTTGCAAGGCCTTCAGGTCTGGCCTTTGTTGCAGGGCGAGTGCGATGACGGCTTCTACCGAGTTGGCGATCGGTGCAGCTACGACAGGGTCATCGACTAGATGATACGGATGGCTTGTGGTCGTTCCAAGCAGGTCGTTCAAGCTGGCGATGGCGGCGTCGGCCTGGTTCTGCGAGTCGAGGACAAGCAATTTTGCTTGAGAAAGATTCACTTCGGCGAAGCTCTGATCCAGGGTTGATTTGAGCTTGCTTCTGGTCAAGGCAGTAACCTGATCGCCGACGTTCTGCCGCTCCTGGACGGTGCTGTTTGCTACCTGCAACGTGGCCTGAGCTTCCAAAGCGTTGTAGAACGCAAGGTCGGTCGCAAAGACGATGTCCTCTCGCGTTGCCTCAGCATTCTGCTCTGCGGCTTTGGCTTGCAGAGACGAAGACGCCACAAGATTGTGGGTGCGGCCGAAGTCGGTGATGAGTTGGCTGAGCTCGATACCTGCACCGACATGGTTGAGCAGTCGAGAAGCTGAGAGGGCTCCGGAAGACAATCGGCTTGCCTCCTCAGCACCGACGCCGGTCGCATTGCCGTAGAGGCTGGGAAGTTCGCCCGATCGGGTTTCCCGTACGACCTGCTTTTGTGCGAGGGCGATGAGAGCTGCAACGCTGATGCGCGGGTTATTTTTCAATGCGATCTGTTCGGCCTGCTCCCGGGTGAGCGATTCATCCGCGGATGGAGCTGCTGGCGACGCAGACGTTGCCTGCAGCTCCATCGGTGCGTCCGGAAGGTTGCCATGGACTTGTGCGAGGAGGACGGGTGAGGAGATCGAGCAAAGCAGTATCACCAGAAGATTGTATTTAGACATGAGCCACCTCCGCGGCCGCTTCGGCGTCTGCTTCTTTGCGATGGATAAGTAGATAGACGGCCGGGACTATAAAGACCGTGATGATGCCTGACGAGATGAGCCCTCCTAGAATGGCTCGGGCGAGCGAGGCGTACTGCTCGCTGCCTGGTTCCAGGGCCAGGGCCATGGGAATGATGCCGAGGACCGTGGCCAGCGAGGTCATCAGGATGGGACGCAAACGCATGGAGCACGCGTCCACAATCGCCTTGCGGATAGGGATACCCGTTGCCCTTAGTGACCCTACGAATTCGACGATGAGGATGCTGTTCGACACGGCGATGCCGGCCATCATGATGACTCCCATGAGAGACATTACGTTCATGGTTGTTCCTGTAATCAGGAGGAAGAGAATGACTCCAGCAACGCCGGGTGGCACTGCAAGCAGGATGATGAACGGATCAGAGAACGATGCGAACTGCGCCATCAGGATGAGATAGACCAGCACCACGGCGAGGATGAATCCAACGCCAAAGCTGTTGAAGGACTCGTGCATATCGTCTACTGAGCCACCTACATGGACCGTCAGATTATGCGGCACAGGAAGTCCGGCGAGCACCTTATTCACGTCACTGCTGACATGGCTCAAATCTTCGGCCTTCGGCATCACGTACACGTCGAAGCTGCGACGAAGCTGGTAATGGTCTACTTCTGTCGGAGTCTTGATTTGTGTGATCGAAGCAAGAGACTCCAAGGGAGTCGTATGCTTGCCGTCGTCGGATCGAAGAGGGATCTGCTTGAAGTCGGTGAGGGTCTTGATCTGATTGTCGGGATACTGCACTGTGAGCATGTAGTTGTTGCCCGTCTTTGGGTCGACCCAGAAGCTCGGCGCAATCATGGCATCGGAGGTGAGGGCGGTGATCACGTTATCAATCGCCGATTTCGGGGTGATCCCCAACAGCGCGGCGTGCTCACGGTTGATGTTGAGTTCCAGACCGGGATAGTCGAGATCCTGCGGGATGAGTACACCTGTAACGGACGGCAAAGTTCGCAGCTTTTCGGCGATCTGCTGGGCGTAGGCATAATCAGAGGCCATGTTGCTGCCTCCAATTCGGATGTCGACGGGTGCTGGCTTGCCTTGATTCACGACGGCATCGACGAGACCACCCGTCTGGAAATAGGTTCCGACTTCGGGAAAGTCAGTCGCGAACTTACTTCGTAGCCGCTGCATGTAAACGAAGCTGCTGGTCTTGTGGTCCTCCTTGAGGCTGACTTGGATAAAGCCGGTGTTCATTCCGGAGTTGCTCGTATAGATTGCGGACAAGTCGGGAGTGATACCGATGTTGGAAACGATCATGTTCATGTCGTCCTTTGAGACCACCTGACGAATCTCGTTTTCCATCATGGCTACATACTCGTCGGTCACTTCGATACGGGTTCCGGGCGGCGCCTTCACATCCACAACAAATTGCCCGGGATCGGTGCGCGGGAAAAACGACTTACCCAGGAGCGGATAGAATGCCAGCCCTACGATTACGAAGATCGTAACGGCTACCACGGTGGCGACAGGACGGTCGAGGCACAGCTCGACGCCGCGATCATAGGCTTTCTGGAGGCGTTGGTACTGATGATTGAAGCGGTCGGTCACTCGGCGGAGGAGACTGGCCTTGGAGAGAGTCATTTCAGCTTCGGCGAGATCGGCCTCCACTGCTTCGGCTCCGTGATGAATGTGCGATGGATCAATGCGAATGAACTTGGCGCAAAACAGTGGGACCACGGTCATTGCGACAATGTAGGACGCGAAGAGTGCAAGCACGACGGCTAATGCCATCGCAGTAAAGATGTATTTGCTGACCCCGACCAACAAGATGACGGGAAAGAACACAATACTCGTGGCGCAGGTTGCGGCGAGTACCGCGAGTTGCACCTCCTTGCCGCCCTTGTCTGACGCTTCGACTGGGTCTTCACCCATCTCCATGTGCCGGAAGATGTTCTCCAGCACAACGACGGAGTTATCTATCAAGCGGGATAATGCGAGCGCCAGACCGGCCAGCACCATAGTGTTGATCGTGCTGCCACCCAGGTCGAGCGCAATGAAACAGGCCAGACAGGAGATGGGGATCGAGAGCAGCACGCTGATGGTGGCCCTCATGTTTCCGAGGAAGAGGAGGATCATCAGAGCCGTGAGAACGAGTCCCATGGTTCCCTCGTTGATCACGTTCTTGACTGCAGTCTTCACAAATACCGACTGGTCGAAAACTACGTTTGTCTTGAGCGCTGCAGGGACGTCCAGCAGGTGGTGGACCGCATCGCGCACGCCATTGACGATGCTGATGGTGTTTGATCCTCCGCCTTGTTTGAGAACGGGGATGTACACCGAGTGTTGTCCGTCGACACGCACGATGTTGGTCTGAAGTTGACCGGCATCCTCTGCTTTACCGACGTCTCCTACGAAGACCGAGGCTCCGTTGGCTGTTTTGATTGGCAAGGCGTTGATGCGATCGACGACGGGAATCTCGCTGTTGGAGTAGATGTTGTAGTCCTTGGCGCCAATGCGAACATCGCCGGCAGGAAGGATAAGGTTCGATGCGTTGACAGCGTGAACTACGTCCATCACGGACAATTCATGAGCTTCCAGCTTTACCGGGTCGACGTACACCTGGATCTGCCGGTACTTGCCGCCATACGGCTGGGGAACAGAGGCCCCCGGCACGTTCGCCACCTGATTGCGAACACTGAACTGCGCGAGGTCCTTGAGTTGTGTCTGGTTGAAGCCCTTGCCTTTGAGGGTAATCAGACAGACGGGCATATTGGATGCATCAAATTTAAGGACAACGGGTGGGAGCGTGCCAGGCGGCAATCGGCGCAGGTTCGCCATCGCAAGGTTGGAGATATTGCTGACCGCCGCGTTGGCGTCGGTGCCCGGTTGAAAGTAGATCTTGATCAGGCTGACCCCGGGCAGGGAACGGGACTCGATGTGTTCAATTCCGCTTCCCAGAGTAAAGAAGCGTTCGTCGCTGTTGGTGATGTCCGCTTCGATCTGCTGTGGGGGCATGCCGGAGTAGAAAGTCGCAACTACCACCACGGGGATATTGATGTCGGGGAAAAGGTCCACCGGCATGCGGATCACGGAGGTGATGCCGACCACGATGACCATCAGGCAGAACATAAGAATGAAGAAGGGATATTTGATTGCGAAGGAGGACATTACTCGCTAACCTCCTGCGCTGCTGTCGGGATGAATGCTGCATGAGGTGTAACGACCTGGCCCGACTGATACTCAGCCTGACCTGCGGCGATCACACGTTCTCCAGCTCGCAGTCCACTCAGGATTTCAGTTTGATTTGCTGTTTCTATGCCGAGGGTGACATTGCGCCTTTCAACATGATTCGTTGAGTCCACCACAAGCACATAGGTGTGATCGCCATTCTGAACTACGGCTTCTGCAGGCAGCACCAGCGTGTCATTCTTCTGCTGCAGTTGAATTGTGGTTTCGGCATACATTCCGGGACTGAGCACGAGATCAGGATTTGGGACGTCGACTTCCGTCAGCATGGTCCGCGTATTGGTGTCCAGGGCCCGCGAGAAGCGCACGATCTTTCCGGTGAAGGTGCGGCCGGTGGCGTTCACCTTGATCTGAACTTCGCCGCCTACGTGAATGTAGGGAACGTCGTTCTCGGGTACGGGCATTCGCAGTCGGAGCAGGTCGCTCTGAGCGACACGGACGACAGGCATGGACTGGGTGTCTGAAGCCGTTCCGGCCTGGATCAGCGATCCGGTGTCGGCGTAACGCATGGTGACGACGCCGGTGAACGGAGAGATGATCTGCTCGTAGTTGGCGAGGGTTTGAACCCGATGGCTATCCGCTCGCGAGATCCCGAGTTGCTGCTCCATCGAGTTCAGCGACGCCTTCGCAACCTCGATCTGTGCCTTTGATTCCTGATCCTTGGAGCGTGCATCATCCAGTTCCTGCTCGGCGATCAGTCCTGGCCGCTGCTGTGAAGCCTGCAGCAGGCGCGTGTAGGCCGCATGGAGCGCGGTATAGTCTGCTTGAGCACTGACGATCTCGCTCTGAGCACGTCCAATCTCGGATTGCGAATGGCGCACCTCGGCCTGCGCCCCCTCAAGCTGATCCTGCAATTCGGGTACTTCAAGATCGGCCAGGACTTCACCTTGCCGAACACGATCACCGATATCGACCTTGATCCAGCGTATGTATCCCGAGACCTTGGCGTGGAGATCAACCTCCTGGTACGCCTCAAACTGACCTGCAACCGTGAGAGTGCTGTCGAGGTTTCCCCGTGTGACTGCTACAACGGCTGCAGATCTTGGGGCCGCAGCGGGAGATTTCGCTGGACGCTGGAAGATAAATAGAACGCATGCAACGATGCAAAGGACGGCGACGACGAGATACAGGATTCGCTTGCGTGACATGAAACCACCTATTCGGGCTGTGGAGAACCAAAGTCATTCCAACAACAGAAGTGTTGCCGCTTTGTCACGGCAGGGCTTCTATTCAAGAAAGGCTGGCGTTCTTATTCAGGCAGTGAGGGGAGGAGGGCGAGCACCTCTGCTGGTGATTCGCCAGGAATAGCCCGCTTGATTAGCTGGCAGTTCGTTTAGGTTCTGATACCTAGAAGGGACGCCAAAAGGATTCGGAGCCGGTAACGCCCAATGTGGATGGGAGGGGGAACGGTGTGGAACGCCGCGAACAACTCGCCCCCTGCCCCAACAGCTTTCGATCTTCAGATTTGAATCAGGTCGCTCCCGCTGGGACAGGAGCTTCGCAGCTTGCGAGGCGCCTTGATTCCTCACCGAAGAGTAAAGAGAGAGCTTGTAGTGAAGGCCCCAGCAGAAGACAGCGAGGGCCAGCAGCACTGCGAACGTCAATGCTGGATTTCTTCTCCGAGTTGGGCTGTCGAGGGTCAGCAAGATGGTGGCCCTACTATCTCAAATTCTGCATGAACGAAGAACTGCAGACCAGTGCCAATGTACTTTGTTGGATTCGTTCTGGGTCCGGTCATTTGCCTTGAAGCTCCAGATAGTTCTTTGTTTACAGCAATTATGAGAGGAAATGTCTACTCAAGGGTATCAGGCTGGACCGAAATCACACCGAACGGACGGGTTCGGAGGCTGCCCCGGGATGTTGCAGGGATGGGTATCCCCGTAGCCAGGAATTGTTCGGGAAAGCCGTTGCATCATGCGCTCCGGCAGTCTTCTGGATCTGCTTAGCGAGCTCTCAAACAGAAGCGAATTGATCCAGCATCGGATCTGAAGCCGTCACAAGTTCCCGTCAGGGTGGTGCTAGCTCAAAGCGGGTGGGGGTCGGCGTTTCAGGTCGGGGCCATGTAAAAAATACTGACCGGGACCGCTGAGTCGTAACTCGAGTTCCGTCAACTTCGCCGACGATGCCTGAAGCACGTGGAGGGAGGAGGCGAACGTTGCCAGATGATCTATTTCAGGCACTGCAGGCGGCAGACCCTGGTCCCGAATTTGAACTGTCGTTAGAGTAGAGCGATTCTCCGCGGCTAACTTGGCCATGGAGTTCGTCGCGCAGATTGCGCCGTTGTCCGCGTGATACAGCGCAAGCTTCGCCTGGAGTCCCCAGCTGAAAACAAGCATTGCAAGGAAGATGAGAGAGCACTCGACAAGGAACGAAGCGGACGGCTTGCGTCGGTCTAAGATGATGTTCTCCTCCTTCCAGGAAGCCAGTGTTCACTCATAGGGTAGCAAATTGCAGCAAGTTTGTATTTCTTCTGCGCTGTTTGTAACGGAATCCTCATTCCGTGACTTTATTACTATGAATGAACAAACCAACGAACCTTCGAACTTTAAATTTCGACGGCTGTCGAGTCGTAAGCCTGGCCCTCCTGGTCTGTATGGGGGGATCGGCTGCTCGAGCGCAAGAGCCCGGTCTGATGGAAGAGTCCTTCAAAGCTATCGCGCCTCGCGGACCTGATCTTTTTTCGTTCACCCGGACTGTCCGAGCCAGATGCCACCGTGACCGTACGGGTGTAGGTTGTGAAGCCAATATTCCTGCAGTCGCTGGCATACTTCTGACGGAAAAGCTGTCCGATGTTCCATTCACCTATGAGGCGCCCGGCCAGCAGACCGATATCGAATCGGAACTGCGCGGTCCGGCGATCGAGGATCTCTTCCTGCTGGGGCAGCAGATCGAAAAGAAGTGTAGCGAATCCAAGCGATTGGAGAACATGTGCAACAGACTGATTGCGACGGTTATGCGGCTGCGCCCGTTTCCATGTGCGAAGATCACAAGGCCCTGCGGATGGGACTGGGATATTCGGAACTCCATAGAGCTTTACTTTGCCTAGATCGATTCAGACCTCGCCCGACTCTCCTGCGCGCTGGAGAAGATCAATGACCTCTTGGTCTTCCACCTGAGCAAAGTCCTGGTAGAAGCCACCTACCGCGTAGAACGGGTCGGGCGTATAGAGGCAGATCAACTCATCTACAAAAGGTCTGAGTCCTTCGCATGTGGACGGTGGAGCAACCGGGACGGCGAGTATGAGTCTGGAAGGCTTTATTTGCCGGAGCGCCTGGATGGCGGCGTAGACGCTCGCTCCTGTGGCAATCCCATCATCCACAAGGAGGACCGTCTTGCCGGTGACCTGAAGTGGTGGTCGGTCTCCGCGGTACAGGGACGCTCGCCGACCCAACTCTTGCCGCACCTCAGTGATGACTCTCTCGATCTGCTGAGGTGAGATGCCCGCAGTTCGAACCATCTGCTCGTCGATATAGCATCCGCCTCCAGCGGAAATTGCACCAAAGGCCAGCTCTTCATGACCAGGCACGCCTAGTTTTCTGGAGAAAAAGACGTCAAGGGGAGCGTGGAGCGCGGAGGCGACCTGAAAAGCAACTGAAACTCCACCGCGAGGTATTCCGAGCACTAACAGGTCTACGCGACTAGCAAGGTGTTCCAACAGTTTGACAAGTTGCCGTCCAGCAGCTTCACGGTTCTCGAAGATCATGGGGTCACCTCGAGGTGGTACTTTTGTACTCCCAGCTCATCCTGGATACCGTGACGTGGGTCACTCTTGCATCCCTATAAAGCCGTCCGCAGAATGATCTAAATCGGACTCAATCCGTCGAGCATACGGTCGTTGGAGGTCGCTCGCGCCGGGCACAGCTCGAATCGCTGACCTCGATGCTGTTGCTAACGGCATTGTTCGCGGCATGAAGCTACTTCCAGGTTTCCTGGCCTTCGATGATGGTGATATATCGATCGATGGGCAAGCCTGTGAATCGCTCTATCTTTCCGCTGGGCTGGGGCCAGTGGACTTCGATCCAGTCCAGTTTCTTCTCTTGACCGAGGCCAAGAACAAGACGCGGGTCGTGTGAAGAGAGGTAACTTCCCCCACCAACCTTGGTTACATGGCGCTTGAGGTTCCCCGCCTGATAGACGATCTTCGCACCGACCGCGTCAATGTTTGACTTGCGTCCAATTAGTCGAACTCCAAGCCAATGATTGTGTTGACTGGCGGTGTTACGCAAGAGAAGTGGAGGGCCATTGTTTACGGCGACAAGAACATCGACGGAGCCATCGTTGTTGAAGTCGCCGAGCGCCATTCCTCGGCCGGCAATCTCTTCAGAGAAGACCTTTCCTCCCTGCGCCCCTACGTCCTTCCACGACGTACCGTTATTTTCAAAAAGCAGCATCGGCTCGGAGTAGTGAACGTTTGGCTGATAGGTGTCTATTTTCGTATCGGGATGGCCGTTGCAAAGGAGCAGGTCGATGTTGCCATCATTGTTGTAATCAAAGAACTTCAATCCCCATCCGCTCATCAGGGTAGTTGCGGGTCCGATACCTGAGTTGGCGGACACATCATCAAACGTTTCGTTCTTGTTGTTGTGGTAGAGCGAGTACGTCTCGTGGTCCACATTCGCAACGAAAAGATCGACCCAACCATCCTGGTCGTAGTCGGCCGCATCGACACCCATGCCAGAGCGCGCTACGCCGAACTGACTGTAGGCTACCCCTGCCAGAAACCCTATGTCTTCGAAGTGTCCGTGACCACGGTTGGCGAAGAGGAAGTTGGGGGACGTATCGTTCGAGACAAAAAGATCCATCCATCCGTCGTTGTTGATATCGGCAGCGACAACTCCCCAGGGTTTACCGAGGGAGTGAGCGATGCCGGATTGTTCACTTACATCGGTGAAGGTACCATCGCCGTTGTTGTGAAAGAGCCGGGAGGCGATGGGCTTGTAGACGTTCGGTTTGCAGTATCGGCGTTGCCCGGGTTCGGTGCCTCCGCAGTAGACGTTATGCGATTTATCAAAATCAACAAAGCGGCACACAAAGAGGTCGAGACGACCATCGTTGTCGTAGTCGAACCAGACGGCGCTGGTGCTCCACCCAGGAGCGGAGACGCCTGCCTTCTCGGTTACATCGGTGAAGGTACCATCCCCATTGTTGTGATAGAGAATGCTGTGGGGATACTGGGTAACGTAGATGTCGGGGAGGCCGTCGCCGTCATAGTCTCCCACGGCAACGCCCATTCCATAGGCATTACCGGGCACGCCAGCTTTTTCGGTGATGTCGGTGAAAGTACCATCTCGATTGTTGTGATAGAGGGCGTTTCGGAGAGGAGTTGATGGCTTATAGAAGTCGCACGGGCCACTGTTGACGAGGTAGATGTCCATCCAGCCATCGTTATCGTAATCCAGAAATGCGCAACCGGGACCGATGGTCTCTGGCAGGTACATCTCGTTTGAAAGACCGGCGACGTGGGCCCAGTCAATTTTGCTTTGTGAGCTGGGCACCGCTTCGAATGCAGCTTGTGAAGCAGGGGAAAGAGTAGGAGAGACGAGTGCCTGTGCGAAATGGGGTTCCAACGTTGCCCCGATAACAGCAGCGCCAAATGCATCCAGGAAGAGTCTTCGCGAGAACCTGTGTGGGGGATGTTTGCAACCCTTGAACATCGAACAGAACCTCAACCGTTGTGCCTTGATCCCAGGCTATGGATGGACGATACATCGGAGAACTCTGGTACATGGCGGTCGAACGAGACTTCAGGATAGAGCGTAGCAGGCCGATGAATCAGTGGGGAACTTGATGGCCCTCGGTTGTATCCGTAGCGTTCTGCGGACTGTTTGTCGCTTTAGCTTGCAGTGCCAACTGCTTGGCGGCGCCCTCCTTATTTCCTGTTCTGGCATAGGACATGGCAAGTTGATAGTGTCCGGCTGGATCTGCTGGCTGCATCTGAACGTAGCTCTCGAGTGGCTTCACTGCGTCGGCAAATCTCCCAGATGCATTGAGGGACATCCCCAGAGCCAGATAGGCCTCTGCAAAGCCAACGTCGAGGGTCGAGGCTCGCGTGAAGTGTGCAATGGCCTCGTCCCATTGTCCCTGGCGCCGCGCGAGTTCGCCAAGGATAAATTCCGAAGCTGCATTGAGCGGATCAACCTCGACCTCCTTTTGGAATTCCAGTCTGGCCTGATCAGTGGAGCCGGTTGTGCCAGCTTCAGCGAGAAGGATCTGCCCGAGTCGGTAGTGAATGCCGGCCGTCTTTGGATTGTCCTCCAGGATCTTCTTGTAGACGGCAGCCGCCTCTTCATTCTTGCCTTGCGACTCGAGTGCCTCAGCCTGAAGCTTGCGCGCCTGGAACGAGGACGGAGCTTTGGCTGTCAACTCCTGCGCTGCACGCATACCCATTTCGGAGAAATAATGCGTAGCGATGTACAGAACCTCAGGATCGTTGGGGAAGTCTTTCAAGAGCAGCAGGAGCGTGTCGGCGGAGGTCTGGTCGTCCTGCAAACTCATGGCACATCGAGTGACTCCCATCGCAGCATGATACTTAAGATTCTTATCGACCAGATGGGGCAAAGCTCTCTTTAGCACGGGCAACGCCTCCTTGCACCGGCCGTCTTCGACCAGCTTCATTGCCTGTTCGACGGTGGGGGCAGGATGAGCCGCAGCGGACGGATGGGGGGCCTGAGCGCTGCAAATTTGCAGGAGAAGCAGGGCTGGAAGCGCGGTGGCGAACATCTGGCGTAAGGGCCTGTTTCCAAAGGGAAAGTTGCCGACTACGGCACGGATTTCAAGCGATAGATTCAAAATAGGCCACCCATCTCTTCTAGCATTACAGAAATGTATCCTCGGTTGTGGAAGAAACAGAATACGGTTTACAGAATGATAAATTACGTTGACAATGAATTCATAAATGTGTACAAGTTGGGTCTTATAGGAACATGTGTGAAGGGGTTCCAAAATGAATCTGCAGAGAAGGGCAGTGTCGCTGGACCGTACGTTACCACCGATGCGAAATGGCCAGGGACGCGCGACAATAAGACCCCGAAATTCCTCGATCGAAATTTCTTATTTGGAGGTCGTACAAATGATTTCTCGAAATTACCCCTGGGTGGCGCTGATGATTGCATGCGTGCTTAGCATCGGTGCCGTCCCAGCCTTCTCGCAAGCCGGATCGCAAGGAACGGTATTAGTTACTGCGGCTGACTCAACAGGTGCCGTGGTTCCAGGCGCGAACCTGGAACTCACCGACCGCAGCACGAACAGCGTTCGAACGGGTGCGTCTGCACGTACGGGCAGCTACTCGTTCGTCGGACTGCCGATCGGGACGTACAGTCTGAAGGTCTCTAAGCAGGGTTACGCAACACAACTGTTGCAGCGCATCGTGGTGGATGCGTCGCGCACAACGACAGTGGCGGCGGTTTTGACTGTAGGCGAAGTTGCGCAGGTGGTCGATGTTACCGGGTCCAGCACGCCGGTGCTTGAGACGAGTTCCAATCAAATTGGCATGGTCGTCGACATGAAGCAGATCGAGGACCTTCCTCTCCAGGGGCGCGACCTGACATCGTTTTCAACGCTTGTGGCTGGATACAACGGCACGTTCAACGGCCTGCCTTCGACCGATCAGGGTAGCAACATAGACGGCGTCGTGGGTAGCTCGAACCGTATGAAGTTTACCGGGAATACGCAGCCTGCGGTCTCGCCGCGGCTTGAATCCATTCAGCAGATGACCGTGCAGACGGACCAACTTGATCTGAATGCCGGATTTGGGCAGTCAACCACGCAATTGAACTTTGTCTCGCGGAGTGGCACAAATCATTTTCACGGGCGTGCGTATGAGGATTTTCGCAACTCCGGCTTGAACGCGAACAGTTGGGAAAATAACGCGGCTGGGGTTCGGAAAAATAAGCTCATTCTCAACGATTTTGGAGCGAGCGTTGGCGGCCCTCTCCTCCACGATAAGCTCTTCTTCTTTGGAAGCTATGCGATGTCGAAGCAGCCGGGTAGCCTCTCTGCAACGAACAACTTCTTTACTTCAGCTGCGCAACAGGGCAACTTCTCCTATCAGGGAACGGATGGCAGTGCCCACAGCGTCAACGTCTTCAGCTTGGCGACCCAGAGTAATCCGTCGCTGCCGGCTTCAGTCAATTCGGTGGTTGCGGCACAGTTAGCCCTGATTAATACGGCAGTGGCTAGCGGAGGAGTAACTTCGACGCCGGATCTGAACTTAAATCAGGTGGGATGGAACAGCGCTTCTCCGATCACGCAATACTTTCCGGGCGGACGCCTCGACTACAACATGTCGCAGCGCGTTAAGATGTATCTGTCCACACTCGTGACGAATTCTTTTCAGCCTACCGTCGCTGCGGCTACATTCCCGGGCGCCGGCTTCGCCAATCAAGTCGCAGGAAATAGTTCCAAGAACTACACCGTATCTTACGGCGTCGATTTTATTGCTACACCCAATCTGATTAATGATCTGAAGTTGGGCTATCTCTACAACAACACGAAGTTTGCCTATAACGCAGCTCCGTTGTATGGAACCCAGCCAACGGTCTTCTGGAATTATCCCGGTAATTCGAGTGGAACGATGTCAGGGCAGGTTTATCAGACACCCGTCACCACCTTCTATCCGATTCTCAGTGTGTCCGATTCTACGACCTGGCAACATGCAGCGCATTCCGTTAGCTTCGGAGCTTCGTGGTATCGGGAGCAGGATCATTACTACAATCCTCCGGTCGGGTACAACAATTACAATCTTGGTCTTGCAACCGGCGATCCCGCCCTGGGGGCCTTCACAACCTCGTCCATGCCCAATGCAAACAACGCGACCATAGCAGAGGCCGCGCAGCTTTACGCAGTTCTTGCGGGAAGAGTATCCGGGATCAACGGTACGTTTCCTTATAGCCAGCAAACGAAGCAGTTCGAGCATACGATCGGTGCCTATAACCTCGACGAAGTTATAAGTCAGACAGGGTTGTTCGCAGAGGACTCCTGGAGGGTGACACCTAGCTTGACGCTGAACTATGGACTGCGTTGGGACTTTGTGGTTCCGCAACATGACCTGACAGGGGCCTATCACTCAGCGTCTCCTGGGGACATCTACGGTCCTTCGGGTTTAGGAAATCTGTTTCAGCCGGGAAATCTCCCTGGAAATATGAACCCCATTCTGTCGACGAGACCGAGTCCTTACACGGCAACGAAGCTAACACCGCAGCCAGCCTTCGGCTTTGCATGGAATCCGAAGGCTACCGATGGCCCCTTCAAAGCGCTGCTGGGCCGAGATGGGACCGTAATCCGTGGAGCTTTTGCTCTTCGCCGCTTTACCGAGCCAGGCCAGTACTTCTGGAATAATGCTTCCGACTACGGTTCCTTCTATTTCCAGAACTTCTATCTCAATGCGAACAACACCGGGCAGACAGGAACGTTCGCGCCCGGTAGCCTGGCTCTGGGACAACCTGTTCCGCAACTCGGATACGCGCCGACGACCTACCAGGCCACAGCGTCACAGTCCGACTTCACCTTCCTTGGTGGGCCAGGCGTCAACGGGCTAAACCCCAATATTCAGCAGCCGTACAGCGAATCCTGGAATCTTGGTATTCAAAGGTCAGTGGGCACATCGAGAGTTCTGGAGATTCGTTACACCGGAAACCGCACGATTCACCAATGGATCAACATTGATCCTAACGAAGTGAACATCTTCGAGAATGGCTTCCTTTCAGAGTTCAAGAAGGCACAGGCAAATCTTGCTTCCTCTGTTACTTCTGACCCTAGCAATCCAAACCCTTCCTTCGAAGGTGCCAGTGGTTCGTTGCCCATTATGAGTGCTGCGTTTGGAGGACCGGGAGCAAGCGACTTCACAAATGCCCAATTCGTGCGCTATCTGCAAACTGGTCAGGCAGGCGCGCTGGCGAACGTATTGAGCGGGATCAACGGTACCGTTCCTTACTTCTGCAATCTGGTGGGGGCAAGTTTCGGTCCCTGTAAGAACAATATTGGGTATACCGGAGGAGGTGCGGGCTATCCCATCAACTTCTTCCAGGCAAATCCGTATGCCGCAGGGAGTTCTACAGGATACATGGTGGCTGACGGATCCTCGAATTACAACGGCCTGCAGATAGATCTCCGCCAGGGATCATGGAAAGGACTGCAGTTCGATGCAAACTATACCTGGAGCCATTCGCTGGGCATTGCTAGCCCTAATACCTGGACAGGTGCGCTCACCGTATTCTCATTGCGTGATTTGCGTAAGGGTTATGGCCCTACCTTATTTGACTTGAGACATGTGACGCATGTGAACGGGACTTATGATCTTCCTTTCGGTCATGGGCATGCTCTGCTTGCAAATAACAAGGTGGCGGATAAGGTGTTGGGCGGACTTACTCTTGGAACGATCGTCACATTCCAGACCGGAGCTCCATTCCTCCTTACGGGAGGGAACAGCACCTTCAACGACTATGGAGACGGCGGCGTCCAATTGACTGGAGTGACTACTTCGCAGCTGCAGAAATCGATCGGCGTTCATCGCGTACCAGGTCAGAGCTACGCGAACCTCATTGACCCGAAGTACATCACACCTGGTCAGGGAGCGAATTCAACCTACATCAATCCGAACACAACCCCTGGAACAATCGGTGACGTTGTGTATCTACATGGCCCACACGCGTTTTTCCAGGATCTGTCGGTCTCAAAGTCGATACCGATCCACAGGCAATTGAGCTTCCTGCTACAGGGTGAGTTTCTGAATGTGTGGAACCATCCCGTATTTGGAAACTCTGCTGGTTCCTTCAACTCGTCGGTTCAAAGCACTGGCTTTGGACAGGGCTCCATAACAAATGAAGTACTTGGATTCGGTCGAATCATTGAACTTCGAGGCAATGTCCAGTTCTAAATTGGTGACTGAAGCACGGTGCCGGATGCTGTCTTTTGACAGCATCCGGCGCAGTTTAGTGGACAGGATATGTTGAGACGAACAGTGGATGCAGCGGTCGAGAGATCGATTGTCCCTTGCAAGATGCGGGAATGGTATTCGCGGTCAGTACTGTACGACGCGGGTTGGATGAATTCGCCGTTCATAATATCCTCTGGGAGAGCCTCCCGTTGGGTACGCGGGAATGGGCGTCAAGGGACACCAAGAATGGGTCGGCCCTGGTCCAGGAGAGCGGTCTATGTTGTCCGACGGGGATCTGCAATGCGGGCTCTTGAGCAATCAGCGCTGGCGGATGCGGCGGGTATGGACTGTGGTGCTGGTAGGGTGTGTCTTGCTGCTCGAGACCAGAGCGCAAAGTCGTGCCCCAGCTAGTGAAGGAATGTCTGATAGGAACACGACGCTGGGGCAGACCTCTTCTGTGTCGGACCTGCAACGAGGCATTGATCTAACTCGGCGAGGTTTATTCAAAGATGCGATTCCATCGCTGCTGAAAGAGCGTGATGCTGTCCCGGGGGATTACGCCGCAGGATTCAATCTTGCGCTGTGCTATCTGGGCGTTGGTGAATTCAAGCAGGCGATCAATACGCTGAACGGTCTGCGGAGCATTGGGCACAATACAGCTGCTGTGAATAATCTGCTCGCACAGTCTTATGTTGGTGATGGTCAGACGGCGCTCGCATTCCAGGCGTTCGAGGAAGCCGCTGGACAGACGCCAAAGGATGAACGGTTATACGCGTTTGTCGCCGACGCGTGCACCGATCACTATGATTATGGACTTGGTCTGCGTGTGGTCGATCTGGGGTTGCGGCAGCTGCCAGGTTCGGCGCGGCTTCATTATGAACGAGCAGTCTTTCTTGCAAGACTGGATCGACTGGAAGAAGCCAAACCAGAGTTTCAACTAGCCAGCAAGCTTGCACCGGGCAGCGACATCGCATTTCTGGCATTGATTCAGGAGAACCTCTATGTAGATAACTATCCCCAAGCATTGTTACTGGCGCGGGAGGGAATCAAAGCCGGTCATCGGGATTACCAGATGCTGTCATTGTTGGGGACTGTTCTGCTGCGCGCCGGCGCAGCGCCGGGCCAGCCAGAATTTGTAGAGGCGCGTGCTGCGTTAGAGGCATCGGTCGCTGAGCAGCCTTCTTACTCTACATCGCAGATTGCTTTAGGGAAGCTTTACCTGATGGAGGGTCGAGCGCGTGACGCTGTCACTCATCTTGAGATTGGGCGGCGATTGGAGCCGCAAAATCCCTCCGTTTACACCAGTCTGGCGGCGGCGTACAGACGATTGGGAGACAAGGATAAGGCACAGGAATGTATCTCGGTCCTCACCAAGTTGCTGCGGGAGAAGTCAGCAAGCACCCGTCCTCCGATTCCATAGGCGGTACGGACATTGATATGGTGTTCTCAGGGGACTTCGCAGGATGCTGGTATTGTGAGAGGGCAAGCTGAGCATGGTTCAGGCTTGATTCGCTGCAGGAATATCGTCGACCAAGGAAGGGGTGGTCGGCGCTTCAAAATCGGTCATCGGACCAGTCGGAAGGATCATCCTGAGGGAGTTGAGGATCGACAGGAGATCGATGACTTCCTGTCCGATCGCCCCTTGAATCGGTGTGATCATTCCGAGTGAGGCTGCCGCCATTCCGAGCAGGCTCAGGCCCATGCCACCGACGGCGCTAATCAAAGCTATGCCCCGCATCCTGCGACCAATGTGCATCAACTCATCGACGCCGACCAGGGATGATTGGAGAATCACGGCGCCAGCTGCTTCAGAGGTAATGTCACTGTTGACCCCAAGCGCTATCCCTACTGTCGCGGCCATCATCGCCGGAGCATCGTTGATGCCGTCGCCGAGATAGAGAGTCCTTTGTTTCGACGTCATTTCACGGACAAAGGAGAGCTTCTCCTCGGGACTCTTGCCACCGTAGGCCTCGGCGATTCCCATACCCGAGGCGAAGAGAGCTACTTCGGCTGGGCGATCTCCGGAAAGTAGAATCACCTTTGAGATGGAATGCTTTGGGCCGAGATGATTCAGAAATGACTGACTCTCCAGGCGAGGTTCGTCCTGAAAATGAATGATGCCTGCCAGTGTTCCATCGAGGAGAAACACGCACTCTAGTCCTGCAGCGACCGGCGGGATGAGAGCGGTATCCTCCGCCGAGAGTTTGCCTCGTCCAGTAATGGCAACCGCGTGACCGGAGATTCGCCCTTTGAGGCCGGTGCCGGGGGCCTCGGATACCTCTTCCACTTTGAGAAGGTCGAGACCGTGCCTTTGGGCGGCAGAGAGGACGGCGCTCGCTAAGGGATGTTTGGAATATCGTTCGAGACTTGCGACGTACTGAAGAACCAAGTTGCGCGTCATTCCGTTTACACAATCGATCGACGTGAGACGAGGCCTGCCATGGGTCAGGGTTCCAGTTTTGTCGACAATGAGAACGCGACAACTCTCGATCTTTTCAAGGACAGATGGATCCTTGATGATGATACCGAGCTTCGCTCCTACGGAGATTGCACCGATGATCGCGACAGGGATCGAGATCAGCAGAGGACAAGGAGTCGCAATAACCAGGACGGCCAGAAAGCGCTCAGAATTGCCGCTGAAGAACCAGCTTGCAAGTGCAACTGCGATAGCGATCGGCGTGTACCACGAGCCAAGGCGGTCGCCGAGTCGCTGTATCTGTGGTCGATTCTCCTCGGATGCGTGGAGGACTTGCACGATCTTTGCGTAACGCGAATCGCTGGCAATCCTGGTAGCGCGGATTTTCAGCGCAACGTTGCCGTTGATTGAGCCTGAAAGGACACTTGTGCCGGGAGCTTTTGCGATGAGGAAAGGTTCGCCTGTCAGATAGGACTCATCCATGCTCCCCTGGCCGCTGAGGACCAATCCATCCACTGGGCAGATCTCGTGCGGATAGATCAACAACTCGTCTCCGACCAGGATTTCATCGATATGGACATCCGCAAGTCCGTCGCCGGCTGGATGCGCGGTCTGCGGCATTCGCTTGGCTAAAGCACTGAGGACCGAGGACGCGCGGCCGGTCGCGTATCCTTCCAGCGCCTGCCCGCCTGACAACATCAACACGACGATCGCAGCTACCCAGTATTGACCGAGAATGAGTGATGTGACGATCGATAGCAGGGCCAGAATATCAACGCTGAAGTTACCTTTGAACACCTGCTGCGCGAGCGAGATGAGCAGCGGAGTACTCGCACCCGCAATCGCAATCAGGAGGACGATATCGAGGAGATGCTGGTTGTGAAGCGTCAACTTGATTGCAAGCGACGCCAGCATTCCCACAGCGATAAAAATCGCTGTCGAAATGGACGCTGTCGGGCTGTCGAGCCACTTGGTCAATGAGTTGGGCTGTGTCAGTCGAATCTCCTGTGCACGAATGCTACAGGCGAATCAGCGTACTCGATGTGATCATGGACACACCGCTATTAGCTTTGGCCAGAAGAGAATTCTATGATCGTTCCATCGGGGTCTACGATGTAGTCGCTAGTGGCCGTGATCCGAACATCGAATCCTCTGGACTTTAGATCTTTCGCAATACGCCGCATATGGTCGACCTGAAAAACCATATCTGGCAGAGCGTGATCATCAAACGATTTCAAGTCGATGCTTTCGCCAGAAGTACCGGGGAGGAGTAGAGAATTCCTGTCGCCATTTGTGCCAGGAAGGAAGTCCAGCTTATCGACGTAAAAAGCCCTGGCCATGGACGTGTCGTGCATCTTGAGCGCAACCGAAAGTAGATGCTTCGAGATGCGGTGTTTCCCGAGATGCTTTGATCGGTCTTCACTGTGCAGAGACCCTGGTAAGTACTCTGTGTACTCAATATTCTGGGCTTCCGGGCCAACCATGGTGAAGAGCAGATTCCCGGCATGGGCTTTCCGAACCTGGATCGGGGTAAGGCCGCGTTCACGGTATGCCGCATTCAGGCTGACGAGATCCGACGCCTCAAAACAGATGTGCATGAACCCTGCCGTCGGATCCCGCGGCGTCAGAGGATACAACTCAATAAACTGACGATCATTGATCTTGATAAAAGCCTGGATGATCTTGCCATCTTTGCTGAAGGCGAACGCCTGCACAAAGCCGAGTCGTTGATAGAAGTCGCTCGTCTTTGCAACATCAGTGACACGAAACGCCGCATGCGCAATGCCGCTGAGAGCGACTGATTGTCCCCAACTGAAACCCCCACA
>DATCDL010000560.1:0-10222 GCA_036510715.1 Acidobacteriaceae bacterium | reverse complement strand
GATTTCTCGAATGGCCTGTATACCGTCCCGAAAGAGGTGGATTCGGGTTATCTCGCCATCGGCAAGCAACGCGTGGACTTCCACCGCAGCACAGAGGGGAGGTAGCCATGCCGGAGACGAATGAGTTTACGCCTGCCACCGTTCCCGAACAGCCAGAAGCGAAGCCACCGCTGCGGAAGGGTATGCCGGTCATCATCGCGCTGGTGGTGATCGTCGGCTTGATCGGTATCGCCAACCTCTCCAGCCTGTTGAGTGGGACCAAGAAGATCGCTCCTGCCAGTTCGCTGACCATGAGCCCGACCACGCCAAACGCACAGCAGGTATCGAGCTTTGAGACGCAGCAGCAAATGCAGGCGCGGCACGATGCCGAGGAGCGGCAGCGGCAACAAGCACTTGCGGAAGCGATGCAACAGCTGCAGCAGGAACAGAGCGTGTCCGGGCCGGAGAGCGCCACCGCCGCACCGATGACTTCCGCGCAGCGGGATGCCATCTACGGCGGAAGCAGCAACGCTCCGCAACATACCTCCAACGTCTCAGAAGCCCAGGCGGAGGCAAAGCAGAAGAGGCTTGCCATCGAGAAGCAGCAACAGGACGCGCTCAACAGCGATACCGTTGCCATCGACTTCTCTCATGCGGGCTCGGCTGCACCGACTCCTGTCCTTGCCGCTAAAGCAGAAAACGCCGACAGGGCATCTGCTGAAGATACATCCGGCAGGCAACCGGCTAAGGATGCCGAGTCCGCTTCGACGCCCAAGTCAGATCCCATGTCCTCCTACAACTTCGACCAGTATCAGGGGCAACTCTATCGGATCTTCGAGGGCACGGTGCTGGAGGGCGTTGTCACCAACCACATCGACGGCGGACTCTCCGGCCCTATCCTCGTCATGCTCACAACGGATTATTACTCCCACGACCATCAGCAATTATTGATGCCGCAGGGTACACGGCTGATTGGCACCGTGCAGAGCGTGGGCAATGCCCAGCAGCGGAAGATGTTCGTTACCTTTCACCGGGCGGTGTGTCCCGATGGGTTCTCGCTCGACTTCGATAAGTATCTTGGTCTGGATCAGATCGGCACGACCGGCCTTGCGACCAAGGTGGACCACGGATACCTGATGGCGTTCGGCGCAGCCGCCGCCATCGGCGGACTCGGAGGCTTAGCGCAGATCGGCAACAGCGGTACGGTTCTTGATCCTTCCACGCAGATTCGTAATGGCATTTCGGAACAGACTGCCGCAGAAGGCGAGCAGGTGCTCAATCACTTCCTCAATCGGCTTCCGATCATCACGCTCAAAGAGGGTTCCCGCGCGCGTGTCTACATCGGGCGCGACATCCTCATCCCGTCTTACGCAGAACACCGCGTCGACCCCACCCTGTAACGAAAGGAGGCATTGTGCATCTGTCCATCGCCATTCCCCGCAAGCAGTTTCTCCTCACGGCTTTGCTTATCCTCGCGCTTTCGGTGTGAGCGGAGGGTTCTCCCTGCTTGTGCGTGCTGGCGATGCAGTCCTAGAGTTTGTCGGCCATCTCATCAGCGGGCTCCATGACTTCTCCCTGGACCGGCTCGATCCGACGTATCCCCGTTGTTTCTGACGCTTTTTTGTATTGGAGGTTTCTATGCAGCTTTCACTAAAGAACCGGCGCAAGTGGCTTCTTGGAGGCGGTCTGTTACTGCTAACCGCCACGCCGAGCTTCGCGTTGTTCGGCATCGGAGATATCGTCTTCGATCCGACCAGCTACGCCAGCCTCGTATCCCAGCTCACCACGCTCCAGACGCAATACACAATGCTCAAAAACAACATTGAGCATTTCTCCATCAAGCAGCAGTGGCAAACCACACTGACGGCTCTCAAGAACGCCAACGTCAAGAATATGTTCGGCGAAACCAACGGTATGACGACGGCGCTCAACAGCAACTCGCCGTCAGCTTCGACGACCGGATGGAGTGCGGCGACGGTTCCCGTCAGCTCCGACCTGCCGGCCTACATCGGCAGCCAGACTCCGGGAAGTCCCCAACTCTCGCAGCTTGCCATGATCGAGATGTCCGATTCGGTGTCGCCGGACTGCATTACCGCAGTCGGGCAATACCGCGCAGCCCGGACGCAGAACGCTACCGCCAACAGCAGCCTGACAGCCAACCAGCTCGATGGCAGTAGCTCCACCAACAGCGAAGTGCAGCAACTCAACCTACTCAACGCGGCGGAAGCCCAGAAAATATCCGAGATGCAGTCCCAGGGCGTCTTGCAAGCCTGCGTCGCGTCGCAGATGGCTGTCGCCAACATGCAGCAGCGGAACGCCGCTGCTACAGACCTCAACACCGCCGTCTTCGTTCAGACGCAGCACGCAACGCACGACATGACTGCCGCGAGCGAAGACAACACCTGGCAGACGTACTTGCCGTAACGGAGAGCCATGCTGAAGCTCCTCAACACGAAGCTGTTGATTGCCATCCTTGCGGTGCTGGCCGCTATCGCCAGCGCCGCCATTTACCAACGCCATGCAGCTGCCAAAGCCGCCGCCATCTTGGAACAGCAGCAGCGTGACGCGGCGCAACGCAGAAAAGAGGATGAAACGTTTCGCAAGAAGGTCGAGGAAGACCGTAAGCGCCACAGCTCCGCCGCCGGTAACGAAGGCAGGACCTGGAAGAGCTATATTCCGTAGTTCGTATAGGAGAGATTTGATATGAGCGCCGTCGTCGTTCTCGCACAAGCACTGCCGTCCGCATCGTCGGGCATGGACTGGCTCTATCAGTTCACCAACAACCTGACCAATCTCACGACCCAGAACGGCGGCGCCCTCACGCAGCTTGGCTTGACGGAGCTGAGTTGCATCGCGCTGTTCACGCTCATCAGTATGGTCATCAACTGGAACACGTCCAGCATGACGCTCCGCTTTCATACCCATCCTGTCCGCGCCGGCGATCTCACAAACTTCCTGCTTAAGCTCATCTTGTGCTGCCTATTGGAAAACTATTGGGTGAACCCATTCCCCGGTGCGAGCTTCGGCATCAATCACTTCTTCAGTTACATCGCCCAGGCGATGGTCGCGGCATTCGATCAGCACTCGCTAGACCAGTTGCTCCAGCTTCTCAAGACCGCTGGCGACGGAACTGCGGTGCCCTCGTTCACCGCCCCGGTTCAGATCCTTTGCTATGTACTCGTCCAGATCATGCTTGGCCTCGCGTCCGCTATCTTGTTCGTCATCAACTGCAGCGCGTTCATCCTCTACGGCGTGACCGCTCTATTCGGTCCTGTATTCATCCCGCTGCTGATGACGCAGAGCTTCAAAGCCAAGTTCTTCCAGTTCCTTGATGTCCTCATTAGCTTCGCCATGATTCGCGCTGTCGCTGCGGCGTTCATCTATGTCTGGGCAGGATTCATGAACGGCTTCCTCCAGCAAACCTTTAACGGCAACTATTCGATGGATATGTGGATCGCCAATCTAATCCCTTGCTTAATGGTTTTCGTCGCGTTCATCATTAACATGCTGTTTATTCCGAGCATGACGCAGGCCATCTTTGGCGGGGCAGCCGGATTGGTTTCCGCGGCACCTAGCGCCGTCGGCGGAGGCGCAGTATTGCTCGCAAAGACCGGGGGAGGTGCGTGATGCGGAAATGGTTTTGGTTGGCCGTCGTTAGTGGCGAAAAGCTTCGTTGGCCACGTTGGTTCAGACCGCTGTTGGTGGTCGCCTTTATCGGCCTCCTCGCAGCCGGAATGATCTACGCACTTATAGTCCTACGGGCAGTCTCGGAAAGGAGTGAACAGCATCATGTCCACGCGCACAGCACCCATTGACTACGCACTCACACCTTCGCAAGCAATGCTGGCAGATCACATCGGCAATGAGGTCTATTCGTCGCACTATGCCGAGCGCAAAGCATACCGGCTCATCATCGGCTGCGGGACTGCGCTCCTCTGCGGTTCGATGTGGCTGAACTTCTCCCTGGCGCACCGCCCCATCACCGACCGCTACATTCGCATCGACGAGATGGGACGCGCTCAGGCGATCCAGTACACGGACCTCAATTACAGCCCCCGCGAAGGTGAAGTGCGGACGTATCTCACCGATTGGGCGAACTATCGTTACACCATCAATCGCGAGACGATCGCCAAAAAATATCCGCTCAACTACTACTTCCTTTCGCAACCGCTTGCCTCGCAGTTGATGGGTACGGACAACCAGAGTCATCTTGTCTCTCAGGTAGTCGGCGGGCAAGTCGAATCCAGCGACGTGCAGGTTCGCAACGTCACCATTACGTCCATGTCGGAAGAGACGGTTCAGGGCGTTCGTATCGCGCGTGGAACGGCGCTTGTGACGTTCGATAAGCTGTTCTCCGAAGAGCACTCGCACGAGCCTCGCACGGAGCATTGGCTGGCCTCGGTGACGTATTACCTGAATCCCAAGCAGGTGAGCGATCAGGCTAGGATTTACCCGCAATACGAGTTCATCAATCCGCTGGGTCTGACCATCACGGAGTTCCACGAGAACCGTGTTTCCGTAGATCCGATTGCACCCAGCAGCAACGGCGCAGACCCCAATGTCATCTCTCAGCCTGTCACGGGAGGGGCGCGATGAGCTTCCAGCTCATACTCCCCTTCTTTCCCGAAGAACTACGCGCTCTTCTGCTAGACCCGTCCATCTCGGACTTGATGGTGAACGGGACAACGGGAGTCTTCGCTGATCGCGGCGGCGTGATTGAGCATATTCCGCTCTCCACGCCTTACACCAATGACCGCTTGCAGGCGGCCATTGAACGTGTCGCACGCCTCCTCGGACAGGATATGACGAGCCAGAATCCTGTACTGAATACACGCTTGCCGGATGGCTCGCGTGTGGCCGTCGTTGGCCCTCCATCTTCGATCAACGGGCCGACGCTCACGATCCGCAAGTTCAACCGCTGGTATACAAGCGATGAGCTGGTGGCCGCAGGTAGTCTGCCGCCGACCGTTCGGGACGCTGTAGTCAACCTTCTCCTCAAGCGGAAGAATGGCATCATCAGCGGCAGTACATCGTCGGGTAAGTCCACGTTGATGAAGTCGCTATTGGATCACGTTCCGCTGCATGAACGGCTGGTGGTGATTGAGCAACCCGCCGAACTGAAGATCGCGCATCCGAACGCTGTCCGCTGGGAGGCCGTGGATGCGATCCCCGGTCAGGTTGCCATCACGCCGAGCCAGTTGGTGGCGGCAGCTCTCCGCCACCGTCCTGACCGGATCATCATGGGCGAAATCCGCGACGAGTGCGGTTATGACCTGCTCCAGGCCATGAACACCGGACACGGTGGAACCCTGTCTACCTTGCACGCCGATTCCGCTGTGGATGCGTTGGACCGGTTGGCTGATATGGCCCTCAGTGCAAGAACGAATTTGGATCAGGCATTTGTCCGGTCTCAGACCGGCAAAGCAGTGGACTTCGTACTGCATTGCGAGCGCGATGCCAAGGGCCGCCGAAGAGTCCGAGAACTGATTACCGTCTCCGGCTACAGTCATGCCGAGCAGGCGTTCCTCACCCAGGAGGTCTACCGCGCCTCCGACGCCTGATACGCAGGCTTCCAGCTAGAGAATCCCAACCCGAATCGAGGTCTCTTCGATGTACCGTCATGCTGCCAAATCGGCTGCACAGCCCAACTCGCCTCTGAAAGCGCCCAGCGTGGCATACCGGCATAGCCGAGAGCGCAACGGAGGGTGCGCTGAGCCGCTCTTCTATGGAGCCTTTGTAGCTATGAGATGGGCGGCGGTTTGGGCGAACTTCAAGCGCCCGAATCGAGAGTTTGACTTCGGTGCATTGGAGTTCCTTCCGCCTCGTATCCCGTCCTCTGCTCGGGGTCACGCTTCGGGCCTGTCCGCCGCCCTGCGGCAAGCTCGCTCTTCTGCTTTGGCTGCGCCACCCTGCGGGTTACGGTTTCCGTCTACAACGGACCCTCCGTAAATGCAGAGCTTCGGCCTTGGGAGGCGGGGCCTCTCGCTGGCGTTGCCATGTGTGACCCGAGCAGGATACGGGAAATTCAACGAAACGGAGATTACCACCATGTACTCAAACAAAGTCACCCTCATCGGATTCACCGGCGCTGATGCAGAAGTTCGCACCAACAACGACCGCAGCCTCACCACTCTCTCGCTGGCAACCAAGTCCTCCTACAAGAAGGACGGCAAGTACATCGAGCACACCGAATGGCACCGCTGCGTTGCTTTCGGCAAGCTCGGAGAGTTCGCCGCCACGCTCAAGAAGGGCGCTCATATCCAGGTCGAGGGCGAGCTGCGCAGCCGGAAGTATGACAGCAAGAAGACGAACTCGGAGCAGACCATCTGGGAGATCCGGGTGAACTCGATTCTCAAGCTGGACCGTGCCGCCAAAGCGGCTGCGGAGGACGACGAAGAACTGAGCGAGGAAGAGGCCGCATAGGCCCTTCCTCGTCTCCGAAGAGTCCGGCATCGAGCCGGGCTCTTCGGCTGCTAAAGGCCCATGGCATCGCGCTCGCAGTACGGGACGGATTGGAGGTATCAAGATGAACGAAACAGCCCAGGACTTTCTTGCCCGTTGCTTCGCTCCGGGGAACACGATCGCTCTCTTGCTTCGCAACGAGAGCACCGCAAAGATACAGCAGCGCATCGTTCCTCTGGAACGTGCGCTCGCGCCCCGTTACCGTGGCTGGCTCGCTCATGAA
Organism: Acidobacteriaceae bacterium; assembly: GCA_036510715.1. GTDB lineage: Bacteria > Acidobacteriota > Terriglobia > Terriglobales > Acidobacteriaceae > Granulicella. The sequence continues at coordinate 3,558 of DATCDL010000560.1, read as the reverse complement.
AACCACCATGGAGCGAATATCTACGTGGCTGCCAATCCGCTGCTCTCGGGCAGTCGGAAGCGCACCAAGGATTGCATCGCTTCCATTCGCCATCTCTATATCGACATCGACGTGAATGGAGAGGCCCGGCTCGCTGCGCTCCGGGCCTCTGACCTTGTACCGGAGCCGAACGTGATCGTCTCCACATCGGCCGGCAAATACCAGGTGCTGTGGCGCGTGAAAGATTTCGATTTCTACACGCAGGAGATGACGCTCAAGCTCCTCGCAATGGCCTTTCATGGCGACATCTCCTGCACGGACTGCAACCGGGTTCTTCGCATCCCGGGATTCAGGAATTGCAAGTACGATCCAGGGCAGCTCGTCACGGTCGAATACCTCTCTGATGCGACCTATCAGCCGGATGACTTTCACCTGTACGTCCTGCGCGAAGCCTGCATGATTCCACCTATCCCGCAGCAGCCGATACGCCGGGATATGCAGACCAACTCCGAGCACGACTGGGCTTGGGTCTCGCGTGAGCTTGCCCACGGCAAAGACGCCGTGACGCTCACTCTGGAGCTGGCTTCGCGCCGCTCCGATAAGCCCAATCCCACCTACTACGCCCAGCGCACAGTCGATATGGCTTCCGCCCGTCTCTGGTTCATAGAAGGCGCATCCATCGCCGACGTAATCGCGATGCTTGAAAGCCGCAGACAGCCTGAGATTCCCGCAGCACTTTGCTTAGCCCGTGCGCGGGAGATTGCGGCCACGGCACAACGCATGATTGTACGCAACAAGGTTGCCTGAATTTATCACCCACAGGAGAATGCCATGCCACTACTCGAAGTCATCCAAACCCGCCAGGTCAGTGCCTCTATCCGGCTCACTGACTCAACCGCTACGCAGGTCGATCAGTACGCCGCTTTCATCCGCGCATCAGCAGATGATGTCGTGGAACAGGCGCTTGCTTATGTCTTTTCTAAGGATCGTGACTTCCAGGACTTCCTGAAGACGCCGCAAGCGAAGCAGGCTTCTTCGACCCTTCGCATCCGCAGAGCGCCAGCTACCGATGCAGCGGAGTCTCCCGTAAAGAAGCCGGTATCCGCTGCATCATCGCCAGCACAAGCAGCAGTATTCGTGGCGGGATCGAAATCATGATCCCGCTGCGAATGCAGTGGCGGAGCCACTACGGCGCTGCGCGCCGGAAGAACGTAGACACTCCATCCCTAGTAGGGTGTCGTTTCAGCCGAAAGTGGATTCCTATAGGAATCCGCTTTTGAATCAATCCCTTACCGTGTATCGGATTCCTATAGGAATCTTCAAGTTCCTATAGGAATCCAGCATCACCGAGGTATTCATGAGCCTCACAGCGTCTCCCGATAGCCTTGACCTCCGCACCCAGCTTCGCCGCTCCCGCGGGCGAAGCGGCAGGGTGTTCTCCGTCAACTCCAAATTGACTGAACCGGAATTAAGGTTGCTTGAAAACGCCGCCGCCCACAACGGCAAAGCGGTAAGCGAATGGGCACGCGAGATTCTGATCGAAGCCGCCCAGCGCAACGGCCCTGACGTGGTTCTGGTTGAACTCGTCGCCACGCGCATGTTGCTGGTCAACATGCTGAAGATGATCGGGCAGACGCGCGCTCTACCCGAAGCCGAGTACACGAAAATCCACGCGGAAGTGCAGAAGGTGAAGCGGCGGATTGCTCGGGAGCTGGCAGAGCAAACAGAACGGTTGAACACCACAAAGGAGAACTAAGTCATGGCATCGAGCTGGGGAAGAAAAGAGACCCTCATTACACCGCCGACCGTGCCGGTGTACACCTTCACAGCCTTTGGAGTTGCGCTCATGTGTCTTTGCTTTTTCGTATGGCAGAGGGTCGCGTTTTCCATGCCAATCATGCAGCGAAGCTACTTCACGGAGTACTTCCGCGCAGCCGTAGGGACGGCCTTGCATCAGGCCGGCGAGTACCGGCTCTTTTATCTCGAAGGAGCGAAAAGGCGGCAACCGCGCCTTGCCCTGCCTGTTGATTTCGAGGACGGCCAAACGACGCTTCCGAACGGGAAGACCGTACCCGTCCAGCTCACTTTGCTGCCGCAGGCGCAGGGCTATCGATCGTTCGGGCGGAGTCTTCCGCAGAAGTTCCAGGACGCCTCGCTATACCGTTGGCTTCGCTTCACATTTTTCAAAGGCGAGAGCGTTCAGCGCCTGTTCCTTCTGAGCTACATCGAGACAGGGGTACTGCTCGCCATCATGCTCTGGTTTGCCGTGCCAGCAGATCTCAAGCGGCTCAAAGTTATCAAGTATGGCCGCGTCCTCCGAGGCCCCGAGATGATGAGCCCGCGCGAGTTCCACCGCGCCGTGATGCGCGAGTTCTGGCGTCATCCCCTGGGCGAGTTCCGTGCATGGAGAGCCAGTCAGAAGGGCGGCAACCAAGCTCATCTGGGACTCGGTTTCAAGACTACGGAAATGACCGGGCTGATGCGGATTCCGCCAGGCAAAGAGTCCCAGCACTTCCAGATGATGGGGGACACCGGTGCAGGTAAGACCACCCTCATCATGCAGCTACTTCGGCAGATTCGGGACCGTGGCGACGTGGCCATTGTGTATGACCCGGCCGCGGAGTTCGTGCAGCGGTTCTACGACGAAAAACGCGGCGACATTATCCTCAATCCGCTCGATGCCCGGTGCCCGTTCTGGTCGCCTGCCATGGAGATTGAGAGCAATCAGGAAGCCACGACTATCTCAGAGTCCCTGTACCAGCCATCGGGCGGCAGCTCCAACAGTTCGAACAAGGAGTTTTTCTACCGGACGCCCGCTCAGATCTTCGCCCACCTGCTTCGCGAAGGCCCGACGCCGCACACGCTGGCGCAATGGATGGCCGATGAAAGTTTCCTGCAAAAGAAGGTCAAGGGAACGGAGATGGCGTTCTATATCGACCGCAAAGCTGGCCCTCAGGCCGCGGGTGTTCTGGCCAGTCTCGGCCTGGTCGCGCAGAGCCTCCGTCTGCTGCCGAGGAAGGAAGAAACCACGTCGATTTGGAACGCAACGGATTGGGCCAAAAAGCGCGAGGGCTGGATCTTTATCACCTCCAAGAAGTCTCAGCGCGAGGTGCTGCGTCCACTTATCTCGCTATGGATCGACATCCTCGTAATGCGCTTGATGGAGATTCCCAAACCGGGGCAAAAGCAGGTCTGGTTTGTGATCGACGAGCTGGCCAGTCTGCAGAAACTGCCCCAGCTCCACAGCGCCATGACAGAGAGCCGTAAGTCTAGAAATCCGCTCGTGGTCGGCTTCCAGGGCCGTGCTCAACTGGAGGACATCTACGGCAAAATCGCCGAGGTGATGTTGAGTCAGCCCGCCACCAAAATCTTTATGAAAACCACGGAGGGCAAAGCCGCCGAATGGATCTCCGACACGCTTGGCAAGGTCGAGATCGAGCGCCTGAAAGAGACGCACTTCGACGGCTCCCGCGCGGGCAAAAACTACACCATCGACAGGCAGATTGAGCCTCTCGTGATGGCGTCTGAGATCTCCGGTCTGGAGGATCGCCGCGCGTATCTTAAGCTCGGCAATCGGAT
>DATCDL010000559.1:0-2879 GCA_036510715.1 Acidobacteriaceae bacterium | reverse complement strand
CTGCAAGACGAATGGGACCCAACCTGGTCGGCGGACGGAACTAAGATCGCCTTCGGCAGCGGCGCAACCAATCCCGACGCCGTCATCCAGATGTTCGATCTGAAAACCAATCAAGTTTCAACCCTGCCCGGTTCAAAGAGTTTTTTCTCGCCGCGCTGGTCGCCCGACGGACGCTATCTTGCTGCCCTGCCTTTCGATTCGCGCGGCCTCATGCTTTTCGATTTTGCCACTCAAAAATGGCAAGAGATCGCGAAGATATCTCTGGGCTTTCCCAACTGGTCGAAGAACAGCGATTACATTTACTTCCTGCACGAGGAAAACGATCCCGCGGTAATGCGCGTGAACATTCGCGACCACAAAGTCCAACGCGTCGCCGACCTGCAAAACTTCCGCCAAGCCGGCTTCTTCGGTATCTGGCTGGGCCTGGCTCCCGACGATTCTCCCCTCCTCCTACGCGACACCGGCACCCAGGAAATCTACGCGCTCGACTGGTAAGCCCCGTAGTAACTCATACTCGCCGCTCCGACCTTTCCACCGTAAGTGAGAATTGTTGCAAATAGGCAGTTCCATGAATGCTTACCAACGATCCTGGGCGGTTGACGGGCTACCCGGAGTGCGCCGGGATAAACCGGCATGTTGTAGGGGATGCAAGAGCCCTACAGGAAAGGAAGTAGCGAATCCATCCTGACCTCAGGTCTTGCTGGGGACATCGCGAGGTGTTTCTTGAAGCGTAGACAGAGGCACCGGTGGGCGGGGTGATTGAGCTGCGAAAAGCCCGTAGATCAGGATGCCGACTTCATTCCGAGTAGGAGGAAGGCAATACGGCAGCCGCGCTAAACGCGAGCGGCCTGTCGGTCCTGCGTAGTCTGAGAACCCGCGCACGCTGAGAAACAACATGCACGAGAACCGGGAGATCTCCAGTGCGCCTTGGTCTGAGGATCAAGGCCGGCCCGCGAAGGCCACAAGCCGCAAGGCGGACACGTACGCGCTGGAGAAGTCGGACTGTGCCGTAGTACCTGTGAACCGACCGAACAAGGGAGGGCAACCTTCTGCGGAGGCTGGGGAGGGAAGGGCACAGACGAGGGAGAACATCGCTCAATCGCGCATGCACCCGACACAGAGCGGGAAGCGCATGTCCCAGGGATTGGACGGTGTGCGGAAGGCAGCAAAGGAAAGAAAGCAGGAGCGGTTCACCGCTTTGCTCCACCATCTGAGCGTCGAGTTACTTCGCGACAGTTTTTACGCGCTTCAGCGTAAGGCTTCGCCCGGAGTAGACGGCGTCACGTGGCAGGAGTATGAAACCGGGCTTGAGGATCGACTTGTCGATCTGCACAGCCGGGTGCATCGTGGAGCGTATCGGGCAAAACCCTCAAGACGAGTCTTTATTCCGAAGGCTGACGGGCGGCAACGTCCGTTGGGCATCGCGGCCGTGGAGGACAAAATCGTTCAACAGGCCGTGGTGACGATCCTCAACCAGATATACGAGGTCGACTTCAAAGGCTTTTCTTACGGGTTCCGTCCCGGACGCAGCCCGCATCAGGCGCTTGATGCGCTGACGGTGGGCATCCAACGGAAGCGAGTGAACTGGGTGCTTGATGCCGACATCCGTGGCTTCTTCGACAACCTGAGCCACGCATGGACGATGAAGTTCATCGAGCATCGGGTGGCCGATCGCCGGATACTTCACCTGATCCAGAAATGGCTGAAGGCAGGAGTATCGGAAGACGGCCAGTGGTCGGAGACGAAGCTGGGTACGCCGCAGGGAGCAGTGGCTTCACCGCTGCTCGCCAACGTATACCTACATTACCTCTTCGATCTATGGGCTGATATCTGGCGCAAGAAAGTGGCCAAGGGCGATGTGGTTGTCGTCCGCTATGCCGACGATCTTGTGGTGGGTTTTCAGCACCGGACGGATGCCGAGCGTTTCCTGAAAGAGTTCCGGGAACGACTGGCGAAGTTCGGCTTGGAACTACATCCGGACAAGACACGACTGATCGAGTTCGGGCGGTTCGCCGCTCGAAACCGGAAGCAGCGGGGAGAGGGAAAACCAGAGACCTTCACCTTCCTGGGCTTCACCCACTACTGTGGGCAACGCCACAAGAGCGGAACCTTCACCGTATGGCGGATCACTGCGAAGAAGCGAATGGTCGCGAAGCTCAAAGCCATCAAGGTTGAGCTTCAACGCCGGATGCATGATCGCGTGGCCGAGGTCGGTGCCTGGCTCCGGAAGGTTGTGCTGGGCTATTACCAATACCACGCTGTTCCCGGGAACACGACTCAGTTGCGCATCTTCAAACTTCGCGTGTGCAGGCTATGGCAGAGTGTTCTGGTCCGCCGCAGTCAGCGCGCACAGATGCGTTGGGAACGCTTCACCCCAGTCTTGAACCGGTGGATTCCTCCACCCCGCGTTCTGCACCCCTATCCCGATGCCCGCTTCTACGCCACTCATCCTTCGTAAGAGCCGTATGCGTAGACGCGCTCGTACGGATCTGTGCGGGGGGCGATCAGCGATGGTCGTCCCTACCGCGACAACTGACCCACTGCTTCCGGAAGTGCGTAGTGCGGCAATGCAGAGTAACGCTCGGCTTGGACAAGTCCACTACATCGAAGTCATTCTGAGGGACTTCGGCCCTGAAGGATCTCGCGTGCATCGGCATTATTGCCGGTGTTTAATGCATATGTCCGCTACACGCGAGATCCTTCGCAAGCTCAGGATGACGTTGACTTTAGCCAATGCCCCATTCTTCTTGATAAAGTCATATGTCGTGATACGATATAATTGTAGTTGCGGTACGACCCAATTTCCCGAATGACAAGACGACTCACTCCAGCCGATTATCAGGCGCTGGCGGAACTCCGTCATCAGGTGCGCCGTTTCC
>DATCDL010000558.1:0-2011 GCA_036510715.1 Acidobacteriaceae bacterium | reverse complement strand
CGAGGCCCGCCAGGTCGAAGGCCTCCTCTCCGACAACCGCGTTGCCGCCGTCACCGTCACCGGTTCCGAGGCCGCTGGCCGCGCCATCGCCGCACAGGCCGGATGGCTCATCAAGAAGACCGTACTCGAACTCGGCGGCTCCGACCCCTTCATCGTTCTACCCTCCGCGAACCTCGACGAAGCCGTCCCCACTGCCATCAAGGCGCGCTGCATTAACAACGGCCAGAGCTGCATCGCAGCCAAGCGCTTCCTCGTCCACGAGGACATCTACGACGAGTTCGAAAAGCGCTTCGTCGCCGGCATGGCAGCGCTCCGGGTGGGCGATCCCACCGCCGAATCTACCGAGATCGGCCCCCTCGCCACGCCGCAAATCGTCGACGACCTGCTCGCCCAGGTCAGCCGCGCCAAGGCCGCCGGTGGCCGCGTTCTCACCGGTGGAGACCGCATCTCCACCATCGAAGGAGGAAGCCTCGGCAACTACTTTCAGCCCACCGTCATCGCAGGGGTTCTCCGCACCGCCCCCATCTGCCAGGAAGAGATCTTCGGCCCCGTCGCCCTCCTCTTCCGCATCGGCTCAGTCGACGAGGCCATCGCCCTCGCCAACGACACCCCCTTCGGCCTCTCCGCCAGCGTCTGGACCACCGACACCGCCGAGCAAAATCGCCTCGCCGCCGACCTCCAGTGCGGTGGCGTCTTCTTCAACGCAGCCGTCGCCAGCGACCCCCGCCTTCCCTTCGGAGGCATCAAGCGTTCCGGCTACGGCCGCGAGCTCTCCACCGCCGGCATGCGTGAATTCCTCAACGCCAAGACCGTCGTGATTGGTGGCCCCGCGATCGCCGCACAGCCGTCCCTCTTCGATCAACCCAAGGCCGAAGTACGCTCCGACAAACCCAGCGAGTTCCTCCAGATCGCCGACCAGCTGCGCAGATTCGAGCCCCGCAGGCCAGATTCTCGCCAACCCGATTCCCGCCAACCCGAGTCTCGCCAACCCGAGCCACGCAGAGACGAGCTCCCCACACGCCGCGACACTTTCGAGCCCCGCAAAGACACTTCCGAGCCGCGCAAAGACGAATTGCCCACACGCAAGGACACCTCCGAGCCACGCAAGGACGAGCTCCCCACACGCAAAGATACTCCGGAGCCCCGCCGCGCCAACCAGCTTCCGCCCATCATCTTCGGCCCAACCTCCGACGATGACGACGACCCACCGCCAGCCCGCGGCTCCATCCTCGGCCTGCGCTAGCCATCCTGAAAGCCATCGCTACGCTCGCCTACGGCCTCGCCGTCGACCCCTCCGACCTGCCTCGGATCGAGTCCAGCCTGCGTTGGAAGAACCGTTCTTGCGCTCCGCCGCCCGCAAGCTCTTTGGCGCGCTCATAGGCGTTTGCCGCATCCTGTACTCTCCCTACCCAAAGTAGCATCTGCGCCTTCGCTGCCCAGAATGGACAATACTCGTCCAGCCCTTGCAGCCGGTCAAGCAACTCCAACCCAGCGTCCGCACCACTCACCATGGCCACCGCGACGGCCCGGTTCAACGCCACAATGGGCGAAGGGCTCAGCCGCAACAGCAAGTCATACAATCCCACAATTTGAGGCCAGTCCGTCTCTCGCGGCGACCTCGCACTGCCATGCACCGCAGCGATAGCCGCTTGCAGGCCATAGACGCCGACACTGCCGCGCAGCGCCTCCGCCGTCAACTTGGATCCCTCTCCAATGGCCTTCGCATCCCACAGCGCACGATCCTGATCCTCGAGCAGAATCAACTTCCCCGCATCAGAAAACCTCGCCGCCGATCGCGAATGTTGCAACAGCATCAACGCCAACAACCCTCGCACTGCCGGCTCGGTGGGCATCATATCCAGCAACACACGCCCTAGGCGAATCGCCTCATCACACAGCTCCAGCCTTTCGCCTTCTCCCGGCTCGGCACCATAGCCTTCGTTGAATACCAGGTACACCACCAGAAGCACAGCCTGCAGCCGCTCGCCCAACTCCGCCTTCGACGGCACAC
>DATCDL010000557.1:0-4158 GCA_036510715.1 Acidobacteriaceae bacterium | reverse complement strand
TGTTACATCAGCAACATCCTCGCCAAACACCACCACCCGCTCATCCCGCCGCATCTCGTCCTGCAGGCAGTGGTTGATCAGGTCGAGCATGGTGTACTCCGTCGCGCTCGCCGTCGGCTGCACCACCGCTTCAAACGCCGCATCCGTAGGCCTAAGATCCTCAGAATAAACATGCTTCAGGATCGAATCCGGCTGCGCCAACACCGCCGAAAGCGCCCGGTCCGTCGCCCGTTGGACCTCTTCGTCCACCTTGCGCTCAAGTTCGTTGATCCCCTCCGCATCCAGAACCCCTTCCCGCAGCAGCCACATCTGCATCCGGGAGATAGGATCGCGCAGCGCATCAGCCTGTATCTCCTCTGCACTCCGGTAGTTAGTCTCATCATCCGACTGCGAGTGCGAGTAAGGCCGCACCACATGCCCATGCACCAGCGCCGGCCCATGCCCCGCCCTGCAGTACGCCACGGCCTCCACCATCGCCTCATAGCTGGCCACAGCATCCGTTCCATCGATCTCAGCAAAGTGGAAGTTCGGAAAATTCGCAATCAGCTTCGAAATATTCCCGCCCGGCGTATTCACCTCAACCGGAGTAGAGATAGCATACCCATTGTCTTCAACCACATACAGCACGGGCAGCTTGCCATTCGAAGCCGTATTCAACGACTCCCAAAACTCACCCTGGCTGGTAGATCCTTCACCGATCGATACATAAGTCACCTCGTCGGCATGAAACTTAACATCCTTGAACTCCCGATAATCACCCGCAACCTTCTTAGTCGCCGCCGGATGATGCGTAAAATACCGCCCCGCCTCTGCACACCCAACAGCATGCAAACACTGCGTAGCCGTAGACGACGACGGCGACACAATATTCAGCCGCCGGCTAGTCCAATGCGACGGCATCTGCCGCCCCCCACTCGCCAGATCATCCGCTGCACCGACCGCCTGCAACAATTGCTCCTCCACCGTATTTCCCAGCGCCAGGCAGATAGCACGATCGCGATAATACGGGAAAAACCAGTCATATCCTGGCTTCAGCGCCATTCCTGCGGCAACCAGCAGCGCCTCGTGCCCAGCACAGGAAACCTGAAAGAAGATCTTCTGCTGCTTCTTCAACTGAATCTCGCGGTCATCGGTGCGTCGCGACAGGTACATCAGCCGATAGAACTCGATCAACTGCGCCCGGCTCATCCGAGTCTTGCTGGAGACTTCAGCCGCACTCTCGGGAGAACGCACCGCCGACTTACCGTTGGACAGACTCTTATGCGCCACGACGCTGTTCTCCTTCCAGCAACCTTCCAGATTCTACTCACTTCGCAGACACCAGAGTAGCCCTCCCGTCACACAGGAAACGTTCCTATTTCTCGAAATCTTCCCCTCTTATCCACAACTCAACTAGCACCGTAGAGGGTTGCACGCCGGCCCTTTACCCAGCTCGACTCATCCTCACACCGCACGCGAGCTAACCCTATACTTCGAAGCGACTTACAGCCAACTAAATCTCCAACCTCTCTCATCACCGAAGGTGCTTCCCGAGCAACATCTATCGACACTCCGGTATCCTCATCCTGAAGTACTCCCTACAGGATCATCCCATGCTGCTATTCGCACCATCGCAACAGCTCACCACTTCGATTCCACACGATGAACGATTCCTCAGGCACATTGAGCAGGGCTGGGAGTTCGACCTAACCAACTTCGTGCAGAACGGCATTCCCAAGATCCTCTTCGCCGTTCTTCTCGCCTTCATCTTTCAGACCACCGTCTCCTTCTTTATCAAACGCCTGCGCCGTCGCGCCGACCACCTCGTCGGCAACGCTCAGCGCTCCGGCCAGCTCCGTACCATCGCGTCCATCCTTCGCGCCACCTCCTATTTCATCGTCGGTTTCTATCTCCTCACCCAGATCCTAGCCGCCCTTGGCGTCTCTCTCGGTCCCTTCATCGCTTCCGCCGGCGTCATCGGGCTGGGCATCAGCTTCGGCGCGCAGTCCATCTTCAAGGACATGCTCACCGGCATCTTCATCCTGATCGAAAACCAGTACTCCGTCGGCGACATCATCCGGATCGCCGGCCTCACCGGCACCGTCGAAGACCTCAGCCTCCGCGTCACCAGACTCCGCGATGCCGATGGCACGGTTCACATCGTGCCCAACAGCCAGATCACCACCGTCTCCAACCTCTCTCGCGACTTCGCTGTCGGCATACTGAACATCTCTGTCGACGCCCGCGAGGATCCCGACCGCGTTATGACAGTCCTCAAGGCCCTCGCCTCTCAGGTCCGCAAAGACGAGGCCTTCAAGGACATCGTCATCTCAGATCCCAACGTCCTCGGCGTCGACAAGATCAGCGGCTACGAAGTCGTCTATCCCCTCAACGTCCGCGTCATGGTCAACCAGCGGGACGGCGTCATGCGCGAACTTCGTCGCCGCGTCCTCCTTGCCTTCAACAAAGAGAACATTGCGTTCGGCTCCTCGAACAGCACGCTGATCGTCGAAGGCCCCAGCCTCACCGCTCCCCTGCCGCCCAATCCCCAACCGCCCGGAAGCGCGGCAACTCCCGCCTGAAGTCGCATTTGGGATCTCGGCTTCTGGCATAGTGGTGTCACGGGAATAGTGTTTCGCAGGCCAGGAGGGAATCCCATGTCTACTACTCGTCGTGTCTTCCTATCGCGTACAGCCGTACTGGCCGCCGGTGTAGCCGGCAGCGTCGCCGCACAAACGCCTGGGTCGCATCCCGAGGCCCGTGTTGACCAGCCCGTGGCCTACCAGCCACCGAAGAGACCCGTTATCGTGACGCGCGAGACGGGCGACAACTCGATCGCCGAGGCCTTCGCCATGCTCGAGCAGGGTGCCGACACGCTCGATGCCGCGCTGCACATCTGCCAGGCCCGCGAGGACGATGCTCATGATCACAGCGTCGGACTCGGTGGTCTGCCCAATGAAGACGGAGTCGTGGAACTCGACGCCTCCGTGATGCACGGACCCACCCGTCGCGCCGGATCGGTTGCCGCCCTGCCGAGTATTCGTCATGCTGCCCGCGTCGCCGAAACCGTCATGCGCCGCACCGCGCACGTCATGATCGTCGGCCAGGGCGCCGAAAAGTTCGCCGTCACTGAAGGCTTCCAGCGCGAAGACATGCTCACCGACGACGCGCGTAAGATCTGGCTGCTCTGGAAGGAGCACGGCATCGGCTGGTGGGGTCCTGGCCTGGACAGCCCCGACTGGAAGCCGCCTGTCCTGCTTCAGCCCGGCGAAATCCCCACCGTTCCCCGAGCGAGCCTCAGCCCCGGCCTCAGCCCCAGCCTCAATCCTGACCGCAGCCTCCTCCCGCGCCATCCCGCATCCGAGCACCTCCCCGCCGTCGAAGCCCGCATGCGCTACCTCTCCGAACGCGCCGACCGCATGGGAATCCCCGCCCGCCTCCGCCCCGAAGCCGTCCTTCAAATCCTCTGGCCCACCACCGGCACCATCCACGTCTCCGCGCTCAACACCAAAGGCGAAATCTCCGGAGCCACCACCACCGCCGGCCTCGCCTGGAAGATTCCCGGCCGCGTCGGCGACAGCCCCATCATCGGAGCCGGCTGCTATACCGACCAGGACATCGGCTCTGCTGGCGCCACCGGCAATGGCGAAGAGAACATCAAGATCGCCGGTGCGCACACCATCGTGGACCTCATGCGCCACGGCGCAACCCCCAAAGAAGCCGGTCTCGAAGCCCTCCGCCGCATCGCCCGCAACTACAACAACGACATGACCAGGCTCCGCTACCTCGACATGATCTACTACATCGTCCGCCGCGACGGAGCCTACGCCGGCGTTTCCCTATGGAGCACCCGCGGCACAGGTGACCGAAAAAACTTCGTAGTCCACGACGGCACCCAACGCACCGAACCCTGCGACTACCTCTTCGAGGGCACCACGCTAAGCATCCACCCGTTCTAGCCGACCAAGCCTGCCATCGCTCGTCTTACGTGGCGAAACTTGGCAAGCTTAGCACCCTTCGCGTCAGAGCCTTTGCGTTTGCCCTTGTCTTTGTCGTTGCGGTTTTTCTTCATCATCCTCAGCGAAGCGAAGGACCCCCGCACTGCTAGTTGCAGTCGCTTTGCAGTTGCCGTTGCTCTTGCAGTTGCTCTTGCCGTTGCTCTTGCAGTTGCTCTTGCAG
>DATCDL010000556.1:0-2167 GCA_036510715.1 Acidobacteriaceae bacterium | reverse complement strand
CGTCGTATGTCTCATCCTCGCTCACGGCGACGAGTACGGCGAGCGCAGTAAATAGCGGCAACGGTTGGGCGCGTCAAGTTTTTTGTGTAAACGGCCACGCTAAATCTTCATCCCTGGTAGACTGAACGGACCTGAGCGGAGGGGTAGGGCTCTGCGGAGACGCAACCCGAGCGCCGACTCAGGGGCCGGGATTCCGGGAGTGCGAGCCGAGCTCGCCTCCCGGTCCAGGAATCCTGGCGCGAAAGCGATAAATCTCGGGGGTTTGGGGGCGGCGCCCCCATCCGAGAAAGATTCTTGTTCCGATGGTTCAAATCTGGCCCTTCGGCACGCGGTCGCCGAGCAGGATCGCGAAGCGCTGCAAGGCGGCCTTCCAGTTCTGGATCGGCATCGTCCATTTTTTGGCGATATGTTCCAAGGCCAGATACAGCAGCTTAAACGCCGCCTCCTGGTTCGGAAACGAGCCTCTAGTCTTGATCACTTTGCGCAAGCTCATGTTCAGGCTCTCGACGGCGTTGGTCGTATAAATCACCTTGCGAATGTCCGCCGGATAGGCGAAAAACGGCGTCAAGTGTTCCCAGTTCCGCCGCCACATCTGGCTGATGGTGGGATACGATGCGTCCCATTTCGCGGCGAACCCATCGAGCCTCTGCCCCGCCTCTTCCACCGTGCTGGCTTGATAAATCGGCTTCAGATCCGCGGCCACGGCCTTGCGCTGCTTCCACGACACATAGTTCAGCGAACCTCGCACCTGATGCACCAGGCACAGCTGCACCTGCGCCTCCGGGAACACGGCTTCAATGGCTTCCGGAAATCCTTTCAGCCCGTCAATGCAGACGATGAACATGTCGGCGACGCCGCGATTTTTCAACTCTGTCAGCACCTGCAGCCAGAACTTCGCTCCTTCGGCCAGCCCTGCCCACAGCCCCAACACTTCCTTGTTGCCTTCGATGTTGACGCCAATCGCCACGTAGATGGCCTTGTTGCGCACATGCCCGGCCTCGCGGATCTTCACCACCAGCGCGTCCAGGTATACGATCGGATAGACCGCGTCCAGCGGCCGATTCTGCCAGCTCTTGACCTCCTCCATCACCTCCTCGGTGACGTTGGAGATCAGCGTCGGGCTCACCTCCACCTGGTAGATCTCCTGCAAGTGGCCCTGAATTTCGCGTGTCGACATGCCCCGCGCGTACATCGAAACGATCTTGTCGTCGAAGCCGGTAAACCGCGTTTGGCCTTTGCCAATGATCTTCGGCTCGTAGCTGCCGTTGCGGTCGCGCGGTGTCTCCAGCGGCACCTCTCCGAAATCGCCTTTGAGCGTCTTGGTGGTCGCGCCGTTGCGCGAATTTCCGCTGTTGTTGCCGGCCGGGTCGTGCTTCTCATAGCCGAGATGCTCGGTCATCTCGACTTGCATGGCGCGCTCTAAAACGGCTTTGGTCAGCTGCTTCAGCAGTCCGTTTTCGCCAATGATGTCTTCCGGCTTCTTGTAATCCAGAAGCAACTTGTCGATGAGTTTGAGGTCGATTGCCATCGGGTCTCCTTAGTGTGAGCCTTTCGATGGCCGTTTACACAGTTAAATTTACACCCTCGCTTCCATCGTTCGCAATCTGAATCTCAGTACGAATGCCCAGGATAAATCGAACGCGGAACGAATCGCGATTGGTTCGCAGCGGCCGACGTGGTGCTTGCAGCGATCGTTCTAAAAGGGCCATCCGTGCGTACCCGATGATTGCCCTACGCTCCGAGTGATATTCTCATGTGGTGACTGACAAGATCGTCGTGCTCACTACCTGCAATTCCCAGGAGCAGGGTGCGCAGCTCGCGCGGCACCTGGTTGAACACCGGCTCGCTGCGTGCGTGAACATTATTACCGGTGCCCGCAGCTTCTATCGATGGAAGGGCGAGATCGAACAGGCGTCGGAAGTCGTCCTGATCATCAAATCGCGCCGTGATATCTTTGACAAGTTGCGTGAAGCCATCGCTCATCTTCATTCCTATGAGGTTCCCGAGGTGATTGCGCTGCCTGTAGTCGACGGCTCGGAGGCCTATCTTGCGTGGCTCGATCGCGAGCTTACGCTGTGAGACCAGGCTCAGATAAGCCCACGCACGCCCGTCACTGGGTGATCTTCTTCGCGGTCACGCTGGCGATACTTTCCTACTTCGACCGAGT
>DATCDL010000555.1:0-7580 GCA_036510715.1 Acidobacteriaceae bacterium | reverse complement strand
GGCAGCTTGAGGCTGGCGCACGCTGCGGCGACTCCCGTGACCGGCAGCGGGTTCATGCCGTAGACCATCATCTTGCCGAGCAACTCGGGCCGGCCGATCGCGACCCCGCAGCGGATGCCTGCCATGCCGTAGATCTTCGAGAACGTGCGCAGCACGATCAGATCCTTGCCGGCTATAACCTGGTCCAGAACCGAGGGATTGTCGGCGATCTGGATGTAGGCCTCGTCGACCATGATGATCGTGCCCTTGGGCTTGTTGTCGAGCGCCCAGACGATGTCTTCCTTGCTCGTAAGGGTTCCGGTGGGATTGTTGGGGTTGCAAATATAGATCAGGCCAGCGTTAGGGTCGGCGGAGACCATGGCCTTCATATCGTGGGCGTACGTCGAGGTGAGGGGCACCTTGATGACCTTGGCTCCATTGCCTTCGGCTGCGCGCCAGCCGGACTCGTACGTGGGGTCAGCCGCGATGTAGGGATTGGAGGGCGAGGTGAACGCCATGGCCGCGAATTGGAGCGGCTCGCTGGAGCCGGCGTAGATCCAGATATGGTCGGCCGGCACACCGTATGTCTGGGCCAGGAGGGCAGTCAGTTCGTCCTGGCAACCGGTGGCGTCATAGCGCCCGCCCGTCTTGGCGATCGCCGTGATGGCAGCGAGTGCCTCCGCACAAGGACCCAGCGGATTCTCGTTGGCGTTGATCAGCACCGCGTCGGGATTGTTCGGGTGAGGGAGCTTTGGGAAGCTGCTCTTGACCGCAGCACGCTGGGCGGCCCAGGCAAGGTGACCCTCGGTCATGATCGGAAGCACTGCAGCGAGACCCGCCATCTGGAGGAAGGAGCGGCGGGAGGTTCCGGAAGCCGGAAACAGCGGGGACGATGTCATAGCGGTCACCTGCAAATTGAATTGTGTGGGGCCGGGCTGCACCTTCAATCTACCGCATTCTGGCATTCGCGGAGAAATTTTGGAACCACTTCCTGCGGAGGTCGCCATAACGAGAAAAAGCCCGCTCCGGGGAGACGGACTCTTTCGATCAAACATACAGAGGACGCAGCAGACAGATATCGCTCAGACCCATCAACACTTAATGATGGGCCATAGCCGCGCAGAATGCTCTAGGAGCGCGACTTAGCGACGAGATCTGCTACCCAGACGCCGAAGGCGAGAATGCTGATCAGCGCCGCGGCTCCGCCAACCCCAGTGCAGATGGGCTGGATGAAATTGACGCGGCGAATAATCTCATCATTCTCCTCCTGTGCGTTTGGGAGGGCGTTTTCACTCAGGAAAAGCTGGTCGGTTTCATGTTGCGTGAGGTGCCCGCGATAAACCATCAGACCGACGAAGGCGGTGACGAAAATGCCCCAAACTACGGCCATTATTGATAGCGTGTTCATGATGGTATTCCCCAGAATTAGAGATGTACTGGTCCAAAGTGCTACAAGGTTCCACATTTGCATGAGCCCTTGTCGTACGGCGGGCCGGCTGGATGAAGCATACGCCCGGAAGCGCACTGCTGTGAAGGACTTCAGGTTAATTATTTAGATTCACAGCATGTGGAAAAGGATGGCCCCGCCAATAAAAAATGCCAGGATGATCAGGGTGAACATTCCCAGAATGAACCAGGCGGCACTCCGGCGGGTCTGTTCGGTGGGCTCGGTGATCCCAAACGTTCTGAAAAACGCGCCGGCCAGGGCTTCAAGAAGTCGCATATCCTGAGCATACGCGCGGTAATTGGGGAAAGTAACGTTCTCCGGCAAAGAATCGACGTCCGCGAATAAGCATCCAATTACCGTAGCTTCCGGAGTATGCTTGCTGCAGGCAACATCGAAGACTAAACTGATATACGTGTCTGGAAATAGCTTTCAGACCACCCGAATTCCCTAAGGAGAACGACACCCATGGCTACCGCTGCCGTCAATCCCACCGTAGAAGTTGTGAACGCGCCCGAGGCTCCCTCAGCACCTGTGGTGCTTACCCCCTCGGCGATTGCCAAGGTGAAGGAGATTATGGCCACGCAGGATCCCGTTCCCGCAGGTCTCCGTATTGGAGTGGTCGGTGGAGGATGCTCGGGTTTCCAATACTCGATGTCCTTTGAGAACGCCGCCGGGATGATGGACAAGATTGTGCGCGTGGAAGATCTGAAGGTCTTCGTCGACGCGACCAGCGCGATGTACCTGAACGGCTGCACGGTGGACTACGTGGAGACCCTTGAGGCTGCCGGATTTAAATTCGAAAACCCACAGGTGAAGTCGACCTGCGGTTGTGGCTCAAGCTTCAGCGTCTAGTTCACGGATTTTATTTTTGCAAAGCCCCGCCGAAGTCGGTGGGGCTTTGTTCGTTTGTGGTCAGCCTCTGGTTTGATCCCCTATCGCGTCCGGGACGGATGCTACGTGCGAGCGAGAGATCCGCGCAGGTTGAGATCGCAATCGCGGAGGCTATCCTGGATAACCACCTTTGATGTAACCCTCCAATTCCATAATGGTTTTCGCCTGGCCCGAGATCACCCACTTCACCAGGTCGCCAATGGAAATCACTCCTACCACCGCTTCATCCCGTAGTACCGGGAGATGGCGAATGCGGTGTTGGGTCATGAGGGCCATGCATTCATCCACAGTGTGCAGGGGACTGACAAAGATCACCGGGCTGGTCATCATCTGTTGGACTTTGGTCTCGTTGGAATGCTTGCCGATCAGGATGCCTTTCCGCGCATAGTCGCGCTCCGACAGGATGCCGACCACCCGGTTGTTGGAAAGCACTAGCAAGGCGCCGACATCGTACTCGGCCATTTTCTCGAGCGCTTCGTAGACGGACTGCTCAGGTGCAATCGACAGAATCCTGCTTTCGACTTTGTTCTTCAGCACCAGCGCAATCGTGTCGGAGCTCTTCATCGTTCCTCCTGATCTTTCCGTGGCGCCCGTCGACCTGTGCTCCTCATTCCTGCAGCAATCGCACTCCTTCGATTGGGCACGGGGAGAATATAGTCCATCCCTATCGCGGGAGGACAGCACCGAAGTGGCCTGGGCCTTTGCACCGATAGAAACGGGGCTTGGCTGAACTTTTGCTGGCTGCACCCTGTCGGAACAGAGCTAACCGCTGAATCGTCGGTTATTTGGAAGCTGCTCGCCACCTGTTTCCCATGTGGAGGCAAAACGGCGATCGGAGCGTCTAAGATGACTGAGAGTACTCATTTTTGAGCTGAAACGATTGCATGAACGAATTTATCGTTAGACTTGCCGACGAACGTGGACGCGTACAGGAGCAGACGCACGCCGCTGCGACGGCGGAGGAACTGCGCGCGCGGTTTACACAGGCAGGCTACCTGGTCTACTCGGTCAAGGCCCGTTCGACGATTGGGCGAGCCGCAAAGAAAAAGATCAAGCTGGACATGTTTTTGATCTTCAACCAGCAGTTTTTGACGCTGATTCGCGCCGGGCTTCCGATTTTGAGCTCCCTGGACCTGCTGGCGCGGAGGCAAAAGGACCCCAGCTTCCGCGCGCAACTCGAGGATGTTGGAGCGAGGGTGAAGACCGGGCAGTCGATCTCCGAGGCGTTCGACGCGCAGGGCACCGTGCCGCTGGTTTACACGACGACGCTGCTCGCGGGCGAGCGCTCGGGCAACCTCGAAGAGGTCCTGCAGCGCTACCTCGACTTCCAGCGCGTCTCTCTGACCTTCCGGAAGAAGCTGAAGGCTTCGCTCATCTATCCAGCCTTCCTGATCGTGATGGTCATCGCTCTGTTCACCTTCCTGATCACCTTTGTCGTGCCGCGGTTTGCATCGCTCTACGACCAACTCGGAACGAAGCTGCCGGAGATGACGCTGCTGCTGCTGGCGCTGGGTCAGAATGTGCAGCACTACGGTCTGTTCATTTTGCCGGTGCTGGTGCTCATCGGATTTCTGATTGTGCGCTGGAGCAAGAGCGAGGCGGGCGCCGACCTGATTGACCGCGTTCGAATCAAAACACCCGTGCTCGGAACCGTGTGGCTCAAATATCAGGTCGGCCTGTTTTCGCGAACCTTGGCGACCCTGCTTACCGGAGGCTTGCCCCTCGTCCCGAGCCTCGAGACGGCGGCCCGCTCCATCGAATCCAGGCAGATTGCGAAGGCCGTCTACGCCTCCGTCGAGACAGTGCGTGAGGGCAAAGGCTTATCGGTCAGCCTGGACCGTACGAAAGTCTTTCCCGAGCTGTCCATCGAGATGATCGAAGTGGGTGAGAGCACCGGTGCTCTGCCGCAGATGTTGAACTCGGTCGCGGAATTCTTCGAGGAAGACGTCCAGACATCGCTCGCCGCGATCATGAGCCTCATCGAACCGGTGATTTTAATTGTGATGGGCGTGGTCGTCGTCATCGTGTTGATTGCACTCTATATGCCGATATTCAGTTTGAACGGCGTCGGCGGGTAGTCGCCGCGCCCAATCTTGTTTTTAGCGAGTGAAACTTATGGCCACCATTCCAGTAGCGGTTCCGTACGGCAATGAAGCACTCTCAGAGGTTGAGCGGGCGCAGCTGCTTGCTCGCCGCTACCATGCAGAATTTGTTGACCTCAGAAACTTCAAGATCCAGGTCGAGCTCTTCAAGTCCGTGCCCGTGGACATGATGTTCCGCTACAACTTCGTGCCGCTGGAACAGAGCGAGGGCCGGCTGGCCATTGCAGTTTCCGATCCGTCGAAGCTGATGGTCATCGACGAGATTGCCGGGCTGCTGGGCGCGCGCATCGTGGTGCGCGTAGCCACGCTCAGCCAGATCACCGATCTCCTCAAGAAGAACGAGCAGTCGCAGCGTGTCCTCGATGAGGCCAGCGAAGGTCTGGCGTTCGACGTGCTCTCCAGCGAGGAGAATGCCGACGAGAATATCTCCATTGAAAAGCTGACGGCGGACGATGATATTTCGCCGATTATCCGGCTGGTAGACACGACGATTTTTACCGCGCTCGAGCGCCGTGCTTCGGATATCCATCTCGAAACATTCGACGATTGTCTGCTCGTGAAGTACCGCATCGATGGCGTACTACAGCAGGCCATGGCGCCGATTGCACGGGAGCATCACCAGACCATTCTGTCGCGCATCAAGGTCATGAGCGAACTCGACATTGCGGAGCGCCGCGTCCCACAGGATGGACGATTCCGTGTCCGTTACAAGGGCCGGCTCATCGATTTCCGCGTCAGCATCATGCCCACCGTCCATGGAGAAAACGCCGTCCTGCGCGTGCTCGATAAAGAGTCCATGTCGGAGAAGTTCAAGAAGCTCTCTCTCGACGTCGTCGGCTTTGCGGAAAAGGATCTGACCAGGTTTCGCCGGTACATCAAAGAGCCCTACGGGATGGTCCTGGTAACCGGTCCGACGGGTTCCGGCAAGACCACGACCCTGTATGCCGCGCTCAATGAAATCAAGAGTGAAGAAGACAAGATCATCACCATTGAAGATCCGGTCGAGTACCAGATTCGCGGCATCACCCAGATTCCTGTGAATGAGAAGAAGGGCCTGACGTTTGCGCGCGGTCTGCGTTCGATTCTGCGTCACGATCCGGACAAGATCCTCGTCGGCGAAATCCGCGATGCGGAGACGGCGCAGATTGCAATCAACTCCGCGCTCACAGGACATCTGGTCTTCACAACCGTCCACGCAAACAATGTCGTCGATGTGCTCGGACGCTTCCTCAACATGGGCGTTGAGCCGTACAACTTCGTCTCCGCGCTCAACTGCATTCTGGCCCAGCGACTGGTCCGGCAGGTCTGCGAATTCTGCGTCCACGACGTGCATTACACCGACGCCGAGCTCGAGCTGAACGGCCTGATCCCATCCGAGTGGCAGGGCGTAGCGTTCAAGGAGGGCGTTGGCTGCATCGAATGTGGAGGAACCGGCTACCGCGGACGCTCGGCGATCCACGAACTCCTTGAGCTGGACGACGAGATTCGGGAGATGCTCCTGGAGAAGCGGCCAGGATCGGAGATCCGGAAGAAGGCCCGGGACAAGGGAATGTCATTTCTGCGCGACTCTGCGCTGGAGAGGGTGCGAGCCGGAATTACGACACTGCGCGAGATCAACAAGGTGACCTTCATTGAACAGGGCCGGTAGAGAATATTGCGTACACTTCGCTAAACGGAGCCTCGTGCCGAACGTCCAATACGTCAGGACAGCCAACCTCAACCGTCACAAGGTACTCTAGTTAGAGCTCCATGAATCTTCTTCCTCAAGCATCCGGAACCCGGCCACGAGTGGCCTGCGAGATTATGCCGCAGGGCGTCGTTGCCGCGCGTTCAGCAGACGCCGCCGCACCGCTCTCTGCAGTCGCGCGTGTGAGCCTGGCGGAGGGAGCGGTCGTTCCCAGCCTCAAGCCCGGAAACATAGTGGACCGCGTTGCTGTAACGGCAGCGATCCGCCATGTGTTGGAGCAGATTGGCGAGCGCCGTAATATGCGCGACGCGAACCTGACCCTGGTGATCCCCGACTCTGCCGTGCGAGTCCTGCTGCTCGAGTTCGAGTCGCTTCCCAGCCGCCTTTCCGAGGCACTTCCGCTGGTGCGCTTTCGGCTCAAAAAACTGTTGCCCTTCGACGCCGACGACGCGATGGTCACCTACCAGGTGATGAGCTCGAACAAGAGCATCGTGCGGGTGCTGGCCGTCGCGATTCCGCGCGACGTCTTGCGTGAATATGAGACCGCCGCACGCGAGGCCGGCTTCGAGCCCGGATCCGTGCTGCCGAGCACACTGGCTTGCCTGGCTGCGGTAGAGGACGCCGAGCCTATCCTCCTGGTGAACGCGAATCCAATTGGCGTGACCGTGGCTATTGCACGCGGAGGAATTTTGTTGCTCCACCGCAGCGTCGATCTGCAGGAGCATGCGATGGCAAACCCCACGCCGCCGGCCGGGCTCCCGGTTCCGCCGCTTCCCCTGGTCGATGCGCACGATACCGCCGGTGAATGGGCATTACAGCAACCGCTCCCTGAGCACGGCCGCAACCCCTACGCCGATCAGATTGACGATGAGACGGCGGTGCAGCGCATTGACAACATTACCCGGTTCGATCTGCCCGGCGTCTATGTGGAGGGCGACCCAAATGTGGGTGCTTCGGATCTGCAGCCGGTTGCGTTCTCCGCCGAGATAGCTCAGGCAGTCAGCGTCGCTGCTGCCTACTTCGAGGACACGCTCGCAACAGCACCCACAACAGTGCTGAGTGCAGGGTCCCTCGGCGCCGATCGGCTTGGACAAATATTGATTGCCTCGGGGGTTGGTGACGAGGATGGATTGAGAGTGCGCGAGTTGGTCGAGAGTTCGGCGCTGCTGCCGGACGCGGTCACCGCGTCCGCGCCGCGTCCGTGGCTCTCCGGAGTAATGGGGGCGTTGCGAGGCTAATGCGCATTACAGTCAATCTCGCGACCCGACCGTACGTTGAGCTCCGGCCCTTCTTCCTGCGGCTGCGGATTCTCATGGCGGTACTTGCAGTCGTCGCTGTGGGAGCGCTGATTGCGACTCACCTTCTGCAGAAGAAGCTCGATGTCGCAAAGGAGCAACTCGATCAAGTGCATGTGAAGGTCCTCGCCGCACGGCAGGAGAAGCTCTCCAATGAGCAGCGGATGCGGCAGCCTGCG